>NZ_CP028923.1:300000-600000 GCF_005166025.1 Mangrovivirga cuniculi | reverse complement strand
AGATCCTATTTTGGACAGAAAAGAACACTCTACTCGTCATTCCGAGTCCCTTGTGGTGAGGAATCTGTTAGTGTAAAGCACAAAAGACAATTAACTACTAAACCTACCAAGCCAAAAAAAGCCTCCAGAAATAATCTGAAGGCTTTCGGTTTTATATTTTGTTTATCTTGTTAATCTATTTTAATCCTGTAAATCCTGGTTCACAATTACCGGGATACAATCCCGGCTTTTCATTAAAAGTTTGAAGTTATGCTGAAGCTAAACTTCAAACAGCTTTTGGATAGTTGAGGTGTTACAAAGAAAAATCTAATTTAGAACCATCTTCTTTTTCGAAACCAATTACATCCAGTAATTCAAATTCTTTTATGAGGTTCTCAGAAAAATATAATTTCTGGTCAAAATAACCTGGCAATAATACATCAAAATGTATTGCTTCCTTTTTCAAAACAGTCTTTTCAGTGTAAATAATTGGATACATATCTAGAATATATATATAATCATCATAACCATTTATGGTTACGGGTTTGCCACCATACTGAAATGTAGATTTATTATAATCTATCAAATGATTATCTAAAAATAGTAAATGAAACCAATAATACTTTTGAGATATTGGCATCTCTTTATGGTCGTAAATCTTAGTTTCAAAAAAATAATGATCAGCCAAATTAAACTTTTCTAAAATCTGTTTTGTTTTCTCATTCACAAAAACACCTCTGCCATTTAATGGATTCGCACCCATAATATCTGTTAACTTCGCATTTTTATGGAGCTTAAAACCATTCAAATCAGGTTGAAATGTAACTTGGTTTCCTCTAACACCCCATAATTCATCAACTGATTCCTTTGATTTGAAATTATAGTTTCTAATCATTTCATCAATTTGATAAATGTCACATTTACCAATAACTTTAGGGTTTACAGATGGTGAAATTTTAAAATACTCTTTATTGCTGCCCATTTCTTTTAGCTTTAACTTTTTCTAATTCCCCTGGCGCGCATACCGAAGCAATACGCGTGACTATAATAACAGCTTCACCTTTAAAGCCCTTTTTTATAATCACAATAATCTTTTGCTGAACTGTACCAGTAATTTTCTGGTTAATCAACATCAACACCTGGAGTATTAGCATTCCTTCGTAAGTTAGAAATTACGGTATAACTAGACATCACACAGCTGGAAATAAACTTACTATGAGGAGAAGAGAAAATTGGATCTCTGAATCTATTATTAAGAGACTATTACGATCTGATTGTCACAGAAAACATCACTTCCTATGTCATTTATTAATATCAAAGAGCTATACCAGATGAAAAGCTATTAATTGTCTATTTTTTCATCTTTTAATCATTTAAATTTCCTTACTTCTGTTTTATTGCCTTTTTTCAACATTTACCCGATTAACGTTACATAAATTATTAACTAATAATTACCCAAAGGGCTTTTTTACTGGTTAAAGCCACATTTTTGAATTAATAATATTGAAGACTGATTTTCGAGGTTAATAATCTCAAAAACTTTATTTTCTAATCCCTACAATAATTTGAAATTTATGTAGTTATCAAGTAATTATAGTACTCATTTAATATTTCATTATTTTAGCTTTTTAGGTATTCCAAATAATATTTTTTAGATGTAATTCATTAAAAATCCGCTAAAACATTGATAATTAAGGATAAATAGTCCTATTTTGCAGATGAGGAAAAATGTGTGGATTTTTTAATTATTTCCAGAAATGAAACTTTACAGGCTAACAGGAATTATCATTACAGGAATTATTGCGGTTGCCGCATGGTTCTATTTTCAAAATGAAAAAGAAACAATTACTTCTGTTTCTAATGCTGATATCCAACCAGATTCAGCTGAAATCTATGTGGAACCAGAAATGCTCTACGGCTACTATGTTGATAGTATCGATGTGGTAGAAGGTATTGTTGAATCAAATCAAAACCTGAGTGAAATCCTCAGTGAGTTTAAGATCAACATGCAAACTATCCATGAGTTGGCGAACAAATCTAAAGATGTTTTTGATGTCCGTAAGATCAGGGCAAACAAAAAATATACGGTGATTATGCCGAAAGACACTGCGCAAAGTGCGTTGGCCTTTATTTACGAACCAAATCCAATTGAATACATCGTTTATTCTTTCAATGATTCTGTTAACATCAACAAAGTTGAAAGAGAAATCGAAGTAGTTCAAAAAGAAATTTCAGGTGTTATAGAAAACTCCTTATATATAAGTATGACCAACCAGGGAGCTTCTCCAGCGTTGGTGGACAAACTTGCTGATGTTTTTGGGTGGCAGGTTGATTTCTGGAGAATTCAAAAAGGTGATTACTACCGTGTAATATATGAAGAAAAGCAGGTTGACGGTGAGCTTGTTGGATTTAACAGAGTAATCGCTGCTGAATTAAACCACTTCGGAAGTGATTTTCACGCTGTGAACTTTGATCAGGGTGATGGAGAAGACTATTTCGATCTTGAAGGAAACAGTCTTAGAAAAGCATTCTTAAGAGCGCCTGTTGAGTTTTCAAGAATTACCAGCCGATACACTGGTAGAAGATTCCACCCCGTTCAAAAGAGATGGAAAGCCCACCTTGGAACTGACTACGCAGCACCACATGGTTCTCCGATCAGGTCAACTGGTGATGGCATCATCATCGCAGCGACTTATTCAAAGTACAATGGTAACTACGTAAAGGTAAAGCATAACGGCACTTACACTACTCAATATCTTCACATGTCTAAAATCAAGTCGGGCATTCGTCCGGGTGTAAGAGTAAGACAGGGTGATGTTATCGGGTACATTGGAAGTACAGGTTTAGCTACCGGTCCTCACGTATGCTACCGATTCTGGAAAAACGGAAGACAGGTTGATCCAATGGCACAAGATCTTCCGCCATCGGAACCAATCAAAGAAGAAAGCCTTGAAGCATTTAATAAAACAAAGGATGAATATATTCGTTTGCTAAAAGCGATCAAGGTCAATGGTCAGTCTGAAAAGAACCTTGTAGCAACAGCAGAATCAGAAAACAAAAAATTATAACATACAATAAGGCCTGCCAATGGGATTAAAACGATTTTTTTGCAGTATTGCAGTTTTTCTTCTCTTAGCCAATTTCAATTCGTATTCTCAAAAGGTAGGCTTAGTCCTTAGCGGCGGTGGAGCTAAGGGTATTGCCCATGCAGGTGTAATCAGTGCACTTGAAGAAGAAAACATCCCGATCGATTATGTGGTCGGGACCTCCATGGGCGGAATCATCGGATCAATGTACGCCTCAGGATTTACTGCTGAGGAGATCAAAGAACAAGTATTATCACAGAGATTTCAGGACTGGGTAGATGGAAAGATTCCACCTGAATATTATTACTATCTCAACCATAAAGATGATCCGCTAAGTTTTATTCATCTGGATCTTACTTTTGACAGTCTGTATAATGCATATTTCAAGACTGTCCTGGCAACAGACCGGTCACTGAACTTTGCAATTACTGAACAACTTGCCCAGCCTGCACATACTGCAGGATATGACTTTGACAGTCTTTTTATACCCTATCGGTGTATCACTTCAGAAATATTTACTGCCAAACAAAAAATAATGAGCAAGGGGAGCCTTGCTGCAGCAGTTCGTGCTACGATGAGCGTACCCTTCTTTTTTCCTCCTGTAAAAGTCGACAATCAGTACCTGTTTGATGGTGGAATTTACAACAATTTCCCAATCGACGTGATGAAAGATGAATTCGGTCCTGACCATATAATTGGAGTAAATGTCTCTGATACGAGAAAAGACAAATACCCGTACGATCAAGACGATGAACAAATGAATGATGCCATTCTGGATTTGTTCATGGATATGTACATTCAGACTCCGGCAGATTCCGACCTTCTTTATATTGCTCCAAACTTGCTCAATTACAACGCTGCAAGTTTTAGCCAGGCCAGCGCTATATATGACTCTGGTTATATAGCCGCCAAAAGAGCCATTCCCCAAATTAAGGAAGTAATTAAAGAAAGAATCAACCCTGAAGTTTTAGCTCAAAGAAGAAAAGCATTTAAGTCGGGATACGATGCGTTGATTTTCGATAAAATTGATATTAACGGGTATACAAAAAACCAGGAGAGTTTCATCAGAAAAATTTTCGTAAAGAAAAAAGATACATTTAATATAGATAATGTAAAGCGAGGTTATTATTACCTGGCTTCTGAAAAATACTTCAGAAACATCTTTCCGGATATATATAAATCAGAAGAAGATGATTATTACACATTTGCTATATCCGGGGATAATTCGAATCTACTTGACATTGGGGTCGGAGGAACGATTGCTTCTAAAAATATTAACCAGTTTGTCCTTGATTTTAATTATTACTATCTCAATAAATTATTTTACAATCATGGAATAAAATTTCACGTCGGTCAGTTCTACAGATCATTTGATTACAAATCAGAAATAACTATTCCCGGAAAATTTATTTTTACAATATCTCCTTACTTATCAGTCGATAAATGGAATTATCTCGCTCCGGTTGAATTAATATTTGATGAATCGGGAAGTGAAATTATTCCACTCACGAATAATAACTTATCCTCAGGTTTAAAATTTATCACTCCGGTAAAAACCAATAATTTGCTTGAATTTGATGTTGGTTATTTTAGATCTAAGTTTAATTATTCAAATCAAAATTTCCTGTCGACGATCGACACTCTCGATAATCTTAAGTCTGAAGGGTTAAATCTGAAATTGAAATTTGAAAAAAGTACTTTAAACCATCCGCAATATGGTTTTAAGGGCACATACCTTGGCTTAAGCACTTCTTTTTACAGAGGGATATTAAATTATTCTTCAGGTAATACTGCTGAACGTACTTTTTCACAGTACCGTTCGGTCAAAAATTGGTTTGGAATAAACCTTCAATATGAAAAATACTTTGGTAACGGGAAATTGATCCCGGGTATTAAATTAGAATCTAATTTTTCCAGTCATTTTTATTACCTCACTGACAGATCAACTTATTTATTGTCGAGAACAAGCAACCCACTGCCTGATTCCAGAATTTATTATATAGAAGAATTGCGCTCGCCGTTTTTTGCTTCTGCAGGAGGGATTTTTAATTATAAAATAAAAAATGATCTTTTCCTGAGGACTGAATCACATCTGTTTTTTCCTTTTGCCACTTTAGATAAGGTAGAAAAAACCTGGAAATATAAAACTGATACTGAAGACCTTGTGCTTTCCGCAGGTTTATCGGCTGTATATCATACCCGGTTTGGACCTTTAAGTGTACTGGGCACCTGGTATAATATCGACCGGTTAAATTTTGGGGCGATGGTTCATTTTGGGTTTATTTTATTCAACAAAAGTCCGATTGAACCGTAATAATTTAAAAAAATAGATTTTTTTTTCTACCTTAAATCTATGGTTAAAAAGCCCATGAATTTTTTTATTAAAGCTGGAATTATCTGCTTAGTATTTCTGACATCATTTCAAGGCTTTTCACAGTCGGAGGCGAAATCAACGCTCATTCGGTTTGAAGGGTTAGTGTTGGATTATAATACTCAAGAACCAATAAGCTGTAAAGTTTTTTATGAAAAATTGCCATACGCCGATGATATGGGGCTTTTTTCTGCAGGAGATAATGGTTATTTTAGTTTTAGTCTTCTGGAAGGCAATACTTATCGCATAAAAATTAGTTCAGATACATATTTTCCTAGTATATTTGAATTAAAGATTGACGAAGGTGGAAAGGCCTTAAGAAAAGACACCTTTTACCTTAAGAGTAGTAAAAAAGGTGAATTGTTAAGGATGGAAAAACTCTTATTTCAAAGAGGAAGGGCGAATATCTTACCTGAATCTTATCCTGAATTACAAGTTTTACTGCAAATGATGAACAGTTATCCGGAAATGATCATTCAATTAGAAGGTCATACAGATACAAGAGGTGTAGCTTCCAAGAACCTGGAATTATCGAGAAAGAGAGTCGAAGCTGTAAAGTCTTATCTTGTTGATAACGGCATAAAGAAAAACCGGATTAAAACAAAAGCTTTTGGAGGTACTAATCCTATTTCAACGGAAAATACCGAAGAAGCACATCAGTTAAACCGTAGAGTTGAGGTGAGAATACTGGAAAACGATTAAATTATTGTAATATTTGATTACTGTTTAAGACAAAATTAATATTTTAGCAATAGATAATTCTGTATATTGAATTAACACAACCGCAAAAACCGATCGATAATGTTTAAATTTTTTGCTACTACTATAATATTTATCGGTACCTTTTTTATGGCATCAGCACAACAGGAAGTGCTTTGGGCCAGTGAGGTTATCGATGTCTCGTCTGAATTAACCCCGCAACAATATGGTGCTAAACAGGCTTTAGGAAAACCAGATGTATTTCCAAACCCTGCAGAAAGCCCTAATGCGTGGACGCCTTCAAGACCGGATAAAAATGAATTCATCCATGTAGGATTTGAAAAAGCGATACCGATCAGGCAGATCATGATCGCTGAATCATTTAACCCTACAGCAGTGGAAGAGATATATGTATACGATACAGAAGGGAAAGAATATCTGATTAACAGACTCAATCCCCAGGCCATGGATATTACCGGTCGTCCACTGAATATCTTTTTCGAGCCAACTACTTACGATGTTGCATCAGTTAAAATAACTTTTTCAGGTAAAGCGGTTCCTGGATACTTTAGTATTGATGCAATTGGTGTTTCAAATTCTGAAGTCCCGATTACAATCGAGGTTAATGTATCTGAAGAAATTAATCCGAATGTTGTTCCAATCAGACTCAGTGAAAATGTGAACTCGGAATATCCTGAGTTCAGGCCTTTATTATCTCCAGATGGAAAAACTCTTTTCTTTTCAAGAAGAAACCATCCGGAAAATATCGGTGGTATTGAGGATATGGAAGATATCTGGTATTCTGAATGGGATGAATCTCAACAGGATTGGGCAGTAGCTAAAAATATGGGGCCTAAATTGAATAATAAGGGACCAAACTTTATTAGCTCAATTACTCCTGACGGTAATTCAGTGATTCTGATCCTTGGTAACGAGTATAGAGGTAATAATAATAATAAAATGAAAGCCGGTGTGTCAATTTCAAGAAAAGTTGGCGATGGATGGTCTGACCCGGAGCCTCTTGAAATAGAAAATAATTACAACACAAGTGAAAGTGCCAATTTCTATATGGCCAACAACAGGCGTACTTTAATTATGTCCGTTGAAAGAGACGATTCAAGAGGTAGAAGAGATCTGTATGTATCCTTTAAAAGAGAAGACGATACATGGACAGAACCTTTAAACCTTGGCGATGACATCAACACTGCTAGCATGGAATCTTCTCCATTCCTCGCTCCTGATGATAAAACTTTATATTTCTCATCTGCTGGTTATTCAGGATATGGTGGTAATGATATTTATGTATCAAGAAGGCTAGATTCAACATGGACGAAATGGTCAGAACCAGAAAATCTTGGGCCTGGTATAAACGGAGAACTTGATGATGAATTCTTTATCATCCCTCCTACTGGTGACTTCGCTTACTATTCGAAAGGTATAACTGAGGAAAATCTTGATGTTTTTAAAATATCCCTTCCTGAATTCTATCGTCCTGATCCTGTTACACTTGTAGCGGGCAGAGTATTAGATAAGGAATCAGAAGAACCTGTTGAAGCACGTATTATCTACCAGCGTTTATCTGATGGAAAAATAATCGGAGAAACATTATCAGATCCGGGATCAGGTGAATATGAAATTATGCTCCCTTCAGGTGAAGAATATGGGTTCCTTGCTGAAGCTGAGGATTACTTAGCGATGAGTGAAAACTTAAACCTATCTGAGCAGGAGACTTATGATGAAGTAGAAAGAGATCTATATCTCACTCCGATTAAAAAAGGTGCCATTATTACTCTTAACAATATATTCTTCGACTTTGATAAGTCAACCCTTAAACCTCAGTCAAAACCTGAGCTAGACAGGCTTGTTAAATTTATGAATGATAATGATGATGTGAAAGTACAAGTTTCAGGACATACTGATAGTGTTGGCTCTGAACAATATAACATGGGACTTAGCCGTCGAAGAGCTCAAGCTGTGGTGGACTATCTTACAGACAATGGAATTAGTAAAGACCGTATCGTAGTTGAAGCTTATGGTGAATCCAGACCAATCGAAGATAATTCGACTTCAGAAGGCAGAGCTAAGAACAGAAGAGTTGAATTCGAAATTATAGATGCAGATGAATAATGCCTCATAAGAATAAGTATTAATTGATTAATTAACTAATAATAAAAACTCCCCTCTTAACAGAAGGGAGTTTTTTTATACTGATCCTTAATTGTGAAATAAGTTGACTCAATAATTCATATCTGAAAAGAACCGTATTGCATACTATCATTAATTATTTCTCAATAGAAGTAAGTAGTAAAGTAGAATGTTTTTGCAAAATAAAACCTATTTACGATTACCATTTCAGAATAGAGAATCTGAATTAATGAACATTATCTTAATCTTTAAATTCTATATAGGGTCTGTCAATATTAATTTTTACTGACACTATAGTGAAGATGTTTGGAGATTAGCTTCTTTAAATAAACAGATCTTGCTGAGGGATAAATGGTCAAAGCTTCATTGATAACTTTCGCTGCTGATACAAAATCTTTTTCCATGTATAATTTAGCTGCTTTATTATGAAGTGAAATAGCAGCTAATTCTTTTATAGTAATTTTATTTATCACCTCATTCGTCATCACATCGGTTTCATCAGCAACCAATAATCCTAAAGAATTACTGATGTTTAATTTGATATCATTATCTATTTCTAAAAACCCATTAAGTGGTGAGGTAGATTCGATTAAATATTTTCTATTATTAGAAACCACTACAAGAAATACATGTGAAGGAGTCTCAAAAATTTCTGTTTTTAACCCTAATGACTGATAAACATAAGCATACACAGCGGTACCTGTCACACAATCATAGTCCCCGTCTTTAAGTGTGCTGTTGATTTCAGCGTATTTATTATATTCTTTTAAAACCTTTCTATGTATTTTGAAAAACACCTTCTCAAGTGAGTTTTTATCAAAGACTTTATTTGAGTGACGTTTTTCAAAGTGTTCAATAATAGAAGAAACTTTCTTGTCTTCTTTTAAAGCATTATTGAATTGGTCAGAATAATCCTGAGCTGCTATTGGAATAGATAGCAGAAACAAAATCAGGATCGATATAATTAGTCGGTTAACCAATTCTTAACATTAACTTTATTTGTTAACATTAAGTTAACATTAAATTAACAATTAAACAATTGGATCATGAGTATAAGTAAGGAACAGACTGTTTTTAAAACTTTTAACCCAGTTTTTCGCGTTTAACAAATTGATAACATATATTTAGAAAAACCCCTTTTCTTATGAGTACCACTGCCGAGGAAACAAAAACAGGATTTGAGAAAAAGATATCAACCATATTTGAAGATCAATTGGCTGTAAGCCATCAATTGAGGAAGTCAACTGTAAAAGACCGTATTAAAAAACTTAGAAAACTGGAAAAACAGATTCTTCATTTTCAGGCAGATATCAAACAAGCCTTATATAACGATTTCCAAAAACCGGCGGAAGAAACTGAAATAAGTGAAACCTGGGTAGTATTGACCGAGATAAGGCATACTTGCAAAAATCTGAAAAAGTGGTTGCGCCCTCAAAAGGTTGATACCCCTTTGCCATTACTTGGCTCAACATCTAAAGTAATTTTTGAACCAAAAGGCAGGACATTAATAATATCGCCATGGAATTATCCATTTAACCTGGCTTTAGGACCATTGATTAGTGCCGTCGCAGCAGGCAATACCTGTATTATCAAACCAAGCGAATTCACACCTTCTACCAATGTTGTTATAAAGGAGATCATTTCAAGAGTATTTGATAAAACTGAAGTTGCAGTTGTAGAGGGAGAGGTTCCTGAAACCCAGTATTTACTTTCTTTGCCTTTTGATCACATCTTTTTTACCGGCAGCCCGGCAGTAGGAAAAATTGTCATGGAGGCTGCTGCCAAGAATTTAACAGGAGTAACGCTGGAACTCGGGGGAAAATCACCAACTATTATCCATAAGGATGCAAAAATTAAAGATGCAGCAGAAAAGATTGTCTTCGGTAAATTTTTAAATGCCGGACAAACCTGTGTTGCACCTGACTACCTTTTAGTTCATAAAGACATCAAAGGGAAATTGATAGAATCGCTTAAAACTACTATTGAAAATAAATTCCAGTCAGGAGATCCCGAAAGCACTCCTTATTGCAATATTATTAACCAGAAGAATGGAGAACGAATAAAGGATATCTTCCGCGACGCTGTTGATAAAGGAGCGAGGGTTATATCAGGTGGTGACTTTGAAAACAACGATAAAACTATAAGCCCGACATTAATAGATTCAGTATCTGATGATATGAGAATAATGGAAGAAGAAATCTTCGGTCCGTTATTACCTATTGTAGAATATGACGATCTTAAAACTGCTGCTGAAATTATAAATCGAAAACCAAAGCCTCTTGCACTATATTATTTTGGAAGCTCTTCCAAAGATCAAAAGTTTATCGTTCAAAGTTGCCAAAGCGGAACAACAGCTATAAATGATTGTGTGCTTCAGTTTACAAATACAGAAATCCCTTTCGGAGGTATTGGAAACAGCGGTTTCGGAAACGGACATGGATATTGGGGTGTGAGGGCTTTTTCACATGAAAGACCAATTTTGAAACAAAATACAGTGTTTCCTTCATCATCCTTATTACATCCTCCTTACAACTCATTTAAAAATTTAGTAAGCAAAATGTTAGTTAAATATTTCTAAGATGTGGAGATATCAGGTTTTCATTATTGTTTTATTCTTATTCACGCTGTCTTGCCAGGATAAAAAAAGTAAAATAGTAGGTGAATGGAAAGCAAAATGGGAGGCTGATTCTTTATCTTATCCAGGATTGATTGATAAATATTCATTTAATGCAGATGCAAAGTATAGGTTTGAGGCCGATGGAACTGTAAAAATTCAGGTCTTTGGTTATGAAAACTGTTTTTTTCAATCTGACACAACATCAAATACTCTGTATTATGAAATAATCGGAGACTCCTTGTTTTTAATAGATGAGAATTCCTCCTTTAAGGTTTTTTATATTGTCAATAAGATTAAAAATGATAAAGCTAGTTTTTCCTTTATGGAAAATATAAATATTTCCCTTACTAAAAGGTAATCTCTACACCTTCTTTCAATATCAAGATGGGGGCTCATTACAATATAAAAACCATTTTATTATTACATTTCAACAGAAGTCAGCAATTAGATTGCTCTAATCTTTCGATAGATACCGACTAGAACCTCTTAGTATCAAAAAGCAATCACTTCTGATTGAAAATCAAAAAATTAGAATATAATCATCAAAAATAGTTGTATTAAATCAAGAGATTATAAAATAAACAACCTTTTGCTACGCATTATTCATATTTATGTAATAAATTTGTAATAATTAAAAGGTTTTTGCCGTTTCTAATAAAACAGAAATAAGAAACCTGTTTCGCTTGTTTAAAATTACAGATTTTTAGGTGAGCCACTCGAGTAGATTCGGGTGGCTTATTTTTTTCTTCAATTATCCCTCACGATATAATATTTATTTATTGTAACTTCATCCTAGACATTTTTTAATCAGCTTAGAGATGAAAAAAGTATTAATAATATTAGGGTCAATTATTGTAATCCTGCTTATCGCAGCAATCACATTGCCGATCATTTTCAAAGATGATATCAAAAAAGCAGTTGATGATGCAATTGCTGAAAACGTTGATGCGGATGTATTTTATGATGCAGAATCTTTCTCAATCAGCTTTTTTAGTCACTTCCCAACTCTTACTGTAAGTATCGATGAAATCGGACTGGTGGGAAGGGGTGAATTCGATGGAATTCCTCTTACTGAAATCCAGGAATTTGAAGTTAGTCTTAAACCACTTTCGGTAATTTTTGGTGATCAAATTGAAGTATCAGCAATTTATATTCGCGAACCCCAGGTTTATGCTCTGATTCTCGAAGATGGCAAAGCTAACTATGACATCTTTGTTTCTGAGGCCGACACAGTACAAGAATCTGATACTGCTTCCTCAGAAATGGCAATTCAAATAAACCATTGGGAAATCTCGGATGGTAAAGTGATTTACGAAGACAGGTTATCGAATATGGCATTAGAACTTTTCGGTTTAAATCACTCAGGGAATGGCAACTTTGAAAACACCGTCCTCGATATGGACACAGAAACATCTATAGACACTGTTTCTTTTGTTTTTGAGGATGTACAATATCTTTCCAACAAATCTTTCTATGCGGACATGATCCTTAACATGGATCTTGATAAGATGAGGTTTGAATTTAAAGAAAATCACTTCAGGGTAAATGAATTTGCATTTAATCTGAATGGGATCTTTGAAATGCCCGAGGAGGATATAACTATGGACATCACCTTTGGTGCTGAAGATAATTCCTTCAAGTCTTTGTTGTCCCTCATTCCGGGAATTTATACCGAATCTTTCGATGGTATAGAAACTACAGGTGCATTTTCATTTGAAGGATGGACCAAAGGAACCTACAATGAAAACAGCTTACCTGGATTTGGCCTTGACCTTGTGGTAAAAAACAGTTCATTTAAATACGACGAACTTCCAACTCCTGTAGAAAACATCAAAGGTACGCTGAAAGTTTTATGTCCTGAGGGTGATATCGACTATACAAGTATCGACATAAAAGATTTTCATTTTAATATCGAGGATAATCCATTCGATTTAAATCTTGCAGTTAAAAACCTTGTCGATTATCCGATCGATCTCGATGCTAAAGCTAAACTTGATCTGGAGAAAGTTACCAGGGTTTTCCCGGTTGAAAAGACCTCGCTAAAAGGAATATTCACCTTAGAAGCAAAGGCTGAAGGAAAGTATGATAGTGTAAGAAATATAATCCCGGCTTTCAATCTGGATGCTACTCTGGAAAATGGATACGTTAAAAATTCTGATTACCCGGTTCCTTTAGAAAATATTCACTTTGAGGCTCATTCTTATTCGAAGGATGGGAGCATGCAAAATGCAGTGTTTAATTTAACAGACATGAGCTTTGTGCTTGGCGAAGACAAGGTAAATGCTTCAGCCTATGTGGTTAACTTCGATAGTCCCAATTGGGATGCAAAGGTCAACGGAAAATTAAATGTTGAAGAACTTAATAAGATCTACCCTATTGAAGGA
This sequence comes from Mangrovivirga cuniculi, assembly GCF_005166025.1. Taxonomy (NCBI): domain Bacteria; kingdom Pseudomonadati; phylum Bacteroidota; class Cytophagia; order Cytophagales; family Mangrovivirgaceae; genus Mangrovivirga; species Mangrovivirga cuniculi. The sequence continues at coordinate 586,719 of NZ_CP028923.1, read as the reverse complement.
GTTGAAATGGCGGGAACAATTATTGCGAACGTCCAGTCTAAAGGTAAATTCAGCGATGTTGAAGCAGAAAATTATTCTGCATTAAAAACTTCAGGTAATGTAAGTTTAAGAAACTTCAGATATTCAGATCAGGAATCAATGCCCCAGGGAGTAGAAATTACTACTGCCGATGCAGAATTTAGCCCTGCGAATATAAATATTAAAAATGTAGATGGTAAAAGCGGTGAGTCTGACTTCAAAGCTTCCGGAACTGTCAATAATTATATGGGCTATGTGATGAATGAAGGCTTATTAACAGGAGAGTTCAATGTGTCAAGCAACTATTTTAATGTTAATGAGTTTATGGATGATGATGAAAGTGAAGTGGAAGAGGAAGAAGATTCAGAGCTTGAAGTAATTAAGGTGCCTGAAAATCTGGACCTGGTATTACATTCCAAAGCAAATAAAGTTAAATACGACAATTTAACTCTATCTAATCTCGCTGGTGATCTGATAGTCAAAAATAGTACAGTACGATTGGAAAGCCTGGTATTCAATTCATTGGGAGGTCAGTTTACGACTTCAGCTGCATACAATACCGAAAACATTGAAACTCCGAAATTTGATATTTCTTTAAATATCAAGAATCTTTCAATACCTAAGTCTTATCAAAACTTCAATACAGTTCAGGCCCTGGCCCCTATCGCAGAAGATATGACGGGCCAGTTTAACTCAGATCTCAGTTTAAGCGGAGAGTTATTAAATGATTTCAGTCCTAAATTATCGACCTTAACTGGTAGTGGACTAATCGAAATAATTGATGCGGCAATAAATGATAGTGGCTTAATAGAAGGTATAACCGAAGTCACCAAGTTAAAAGATGCAGATAGTTTCGGGCTTAAAGATGCGCTTGTAAACTTTTCAATTGAAAATGGATTTGTTACAACTAAACCATTCGATGTGTCAATTGCTGGTTATGAAGCTGAAGTAAGTGGTAGAACAGGCATTGACGGATCAGTTGATTACATTTTTAATATTGATGTTCCTACAGGTGCAGCAGGTTCAGTTATAAACAATCTGGCAGCGTCAATTACAGGTGGAAAAGATGTCGTTGGCGATGAAATAACTGTTCCGGTAAAGATTGGTGGTAAATTTAACGATCTTACTTTTGGTCTTGCTGCAGGAAGCGGAACTTCTGCCGGATCTGAAGGCGTTACCGGTCAGGTAAAGGACGTGATTAAAGAACAGACTCAGGCAGAGTTAGATTCTCAAAAAAGTATCGCGAAAGACTCTGCCAATGCAGTAGTTAAAACGGCTAAGGATAGTGTGAGCAATACTGCTGAAGAAAAGATCGAGGAAGGAAAAGATGAACTAAAGGAAAAAGCAGAAGAAGCTCTCAAAGATATTTTTGGTAAAAAGAAGAAAAAAGACGACGGTAATTAATCCCAGACACTGGCAGGAACAAATTCTAAAACATGGCCTTCAGGATCTTCAAAGTAGAACGACTTAGATCCTGTAGGCCATGTTTCTTCGTGAATAATTTCGATATCTTCATTTTTCAGTTCTTCTTTCACTTTTTCATATTTTTCCTCATCAATATTAAATGCTATATGTTGCTTCCCCTCTGCAAAATGTGGTGGAAGCCCTTCCTTATTTTTAGACTTATCAGGGTTAAAAATAAGTAGCATGCCGGATTTCATTTTAAGAAAGAGAAGGGTCTCTGGAACATAAGTATATAATGTAAATCCCAATTTATCTACATAAAAACTTTTCGCAGCCTCCAGATCCCGGCTATACAAGCAGGTCTCAAAAATTTGAGTGCTAAAATTATCTATTTTCATGATGTTAAATCTATGTCTGTATTATCACCGAGGTTTAATTTCAAATTACTTCCATAAAAAGTAGAATCATTGCCAATAATACTTTCCTGGATCACGGTGTTTCTTATTTCAGTTTTGTTTCCCAATATCGACTCTTTAATAATCGCATCGTATATTTCACTATTATGGCCTACTACTACATTGGGTCCGATAATTGCATTTTTAATTTCACAGTTTTTTCCGATAACAACAGGAGGTATGATAATCGTTTTTGAATAAATGGAATCATAATTTTTAGGTAATTCACCGACATTCATCAACATTCTGTTGGCTTCAAGGAGTGATTCTTTCCTGCTACAATCAAACCACCTGTCCGTTTTGATCATTTTAATTTTTGATCCTTTTTGAACCATATATTGTAGAGCATCAGTAAGTTGTGCTTCGTCTTTTCCACTTTTTGACTCATATTCCATTTTGAGGCTTTCGATAAATAGAGGCACTTCCTGAATTCTATATAGGCCGACAATGGCATAATTTGATTTCGGTACTTTTGGTTTTTCAACCATTTTGCGAATAAACCCATCCGAAGACACTTCACAAATACCAAAATTACCTGGAACACTAACCTTCTTGAGGCAGATCACTGATTGAGCACTATTTTTTGAAAAAAACTCAGGGTTTGTACGGATGATACTATCTCCTAAGTGGACAATTACTTCTTTGTCATCCTTAAAGTATTCAGAAGCCAGCAATATCGCATGCCCAAGTCCCTTGCCAGGTTCCTGGTAAATAGTTTTATATTTAATTTTTCTGTCATGTAAAAACTCATCGAGAAACTTTTCGATTTTTTGGCTCAGGTGACCTACGATGAAGATCATTTCTTTAATACCTGATTCACCAAGATAATCTATTATATGGCCAAGAATGGGCTTTCCGGCAAGGGGTAAAAGACACTTTGGCTGGGTATGGGTCAGGGGGCGTAAATGTGTTCCGCTACCTGCAACCGGTATAATTGCTTTCATATATTTTAATTTAATACCTAAACCTGTCATTTGAAAGAATTATACTAATTGAAGGTGTTTGGCGACTAAACTATATCTTATAACTTTGCATCATCTCTACACGACAGGATACATGAAAAAAAGCAACTGGATAGGTAAATTTCTGGTTTGGCGAATCAAGCACATTGACGACAAAAACTTTGTGCTGATGCTGAGTATTCTCATCGGTATCCTGGCTGGCCTTGCTGCAGTAGTATTAAAGGAGTCAGTACACCTACTTCAGGCACAGGTAACTAAAAACTTTAATTTTAACGAATCAAGATATTATTTTATACTCATTCCTCCTGTGGGTATAGCCTTAACCTATCTCCTGGCAAAATACGTCCTCAAAGAACATTTAGGGCATGGAATAACTACTGTACTTTATTTTATTTCCAAAAAAGGGAGTAAAATGAAGAGGTCTCTCCAATACAGCCGGCTTTTAACCAGTGCTGTCACTGTAGGTTTAGGTGGTTCTGTGGGTCTTGAGGCACCAATTGTAGTGACAGGGTCCTCTATTGGTTCTAATCTTGGAAGAATAATGCACCTGTCTTATAAGAAAAGGACATTATTAATAGGGTGTGGTGCAGCAGGAGCTATTTCAGCAATATTTAATTCACCCATCGCTGGAGTAATTTTCGCCATTGAAGTGATCTTTAGTGAAATAACTATTGCAACCTTTATTCCACTTCTTATTGCCTCAGTAAGCGGATCCGTCATATCATTATCTCTGCTGGGTGAACACGTTCTCTTTTCACACCGGATCAAAGAAGATTTTTCGGAAGGAAATATTTTATATTATGCTGGTCTAGGATTAATCACAGGGATTTTCAGCGTTTATTTCACCCGGGTAATGTTTTATTTTGAAAGTCTTACTTACAAAATAAAAGGTGGATTAAAAAGGGCATTGATCGGAGGTACTGCCCTGGGAATTATAATATTTATTCTTCCTCCTTTATATGGCGAAGGTTATGGAATTATCAAACAACTGCTCAACAACCAGGGTGAGAATTTAATATCCAACTCACTATTTTTCGATAACACGGACAGTGTATTGTTCCTGTTTATTTTTCTTTTTGTCATTATTATGGTAAAACCCATTGCCACTGCTCTAACAATCGGTTCTGGTGGTTCTGGTGGTATTTTTGGTCCATCATTGTTTTTAGGAGGTGTAACGGGTTATTTATATGCGCTTCTGGTCAACTTTATTTTTAGTGCCGAAGTGATCAGCCCTGCAAACTTCACATTAGTTGGAATGTGTGGAATAATGAGTGGAGTGCTCCATGCTCCTCTGACAGCTATATTCCTGATCGCTGAAATAACCAGTGGGTATGAATTATTTATCCCTTTAATGCTGGTAAGTGCGCTTGCTTATAACACGGCCAAAAACTTTGAAAAATTTTCATTCTACTCAAAACCATTGGTTGAAAGTGGCGACCTTGTTAATTATGATAAAGACAAACAACTCCTCTCACTGATAGATCTTAATAAGATCATCGAAAAGGATTTACTTACTATTGACCCTGAAGCGACACTTGGAACTTTAGTTGAATTGGTGCAAAAATCAAGAAGGAATATCTTTCCAGTTGTTTCGGACAAAAACGAACTTGTTGGTATAGTTACACTGGATGATGTCAGAAGCATTATGTTTGATGAAGATTCCAGAAAAAATATAATAATCAAAAGCATTATGCATTCCCCTCCTGCCTATGTGAGTTCTAAAGAAAGCATGGAATCTGTAATGCATAAATTTGAAATCACCGGGGCATGGAACCTCCCTGTAATTGATGAGGGGAAATATGCAGGCTTTCTATCTAAATCAAGGATTTTCAATGCCTATCGTACACGACTCCGAAGACAACAAAAGGACTAAATTTTTAAAAATAAATGACTAAAATGTTAATTCATTTAATGATAACCGCATTTTTTTTAAAAGTTTAAATAATAGTTCGGTCGTACAATAATTATAAGTCAAATCAGTTATCCACAAGAATTTAATTTTTCAAAATTGTCGTAATGAATTAATTATCAGGTAGTTATAACAAAAAATACGAAAACTGTGGATAACTTTTCTATTTTGTGGAAAACTTTAAACAAAAACATTTGACTTTAAATCTATCTTCTTATTGTTAAATTTATATTCCGTTAACAATTAATTTACATCTGAGTCTAATCTTTAAAAATTGAATTCTGAGATCATTTTTATACATCTGACAGAATTCATTGTCATAATAAATATTTCAATTTTCACTGAATAAAAACAGGCTGAAATTATCAAAATCGATGAAAACAAACTAAAAGTGTTTTAGTTTGATACTCTATGTAGAATAATTCATTTAAAAATGTTTCACAATATTGAAAAAATACAATTTTGATTCTTTCACTTTTTTGTGCTAAATTTCTTTTCTTATGAGAAATATTTATATATTGATTTTTATGGTTTCCTTTGGTTTTATCGCTAAAAGTCAAAGTGTTGAAAAAATCACCATCGATGAGCTGGAAAATCTCATGGATCAGGAAAGTAATAAAGTTCTCATTTTTAATTTTTGGGCTACCTGGTGTAAACCCTGTATAAAAGAGATTCCTGCTTTTGAAGAATTAAATGAAGATGGCATGGTATCTGTGCACCTTGTTAGTATTGATTTTAAAAATCAGTTTGAAAAACGGGTTGTTCCATTTGTAGAAGACAGAAACCTGAATTCTAGAGTTTTTTTTCTGGCTGAAGAAAACCCAAATAATTGGATGCCCCGTATAAGTAATGAATGGAGTGGTGCTATACCAGCAACGCTATTTATTTACAAGGAAAAAAAATATTTTGAAGAAAAAGAGTTTACCCTTGACGAGTTAAACGAATATATAAATAAAATAAGGAACTAATCTCCATTATAATATGAAACACTTATTTACATTAATATTACTTCTTACCGTATCAGTGGGCTTATCAGCTCAGGGGTATGAAGTAGGAGACAAAGCTGTCGATTTTAAATTAAAAAATGTCGACGGTAAGATGGTTAGCATGTCAGATTACAAGTCTGCAAATGGAATTATTGTAATATTTACTTGCAATAGCTGCCCATACGCAAAATTATATGAAGACAGAATCATTGAATTAAATAATAAATATGAAAGCAAGGGTTACCCTGTTATTGCAATAAACCCTAATGACAAAGATCGTCAGCCTGAAGATTCTTTCGATAAAATGAAAGTACGTTCTGATGAAAAAGGATTTACTTTCCCTTACCTGTATGATGAAACTCAGGAGGTAGCAATGACTTACGGAGCTACTAAAACGCCTCATGTTTATCTATTAAAGAAATCAGGCAATACGTTTGAAGTTGTTTACATCGGTGCGATTGATGATAATCCTCAAAATCCTAATGATGTAAAAACCAAGTATGTTGAAAATGCCATCGAAGAAATTGAGGCCGGCAAATCAGTAAGCGAAGATTATACTCGTGCGATCGGTTGTACAATCAAATGGAAATCATAATAATTTCCAGTAAATAATATTGAAACACGACTGCTTACCAGTCGTGTTTTTTTATGCATTTCTGTAAAGCTCTCTTCATCCGGGAAGTATAATTAAGAGAATCCTTTTCATCAGGATTGAGATAATTCTCCAATATTACAACTTCAATCCCTTCAGGATAATAACCTCCATCTATTGCTGATAGAATCATCAGTTTTTTATGATGCTTATGACAAAGTTTTAAAATTTCGCCTGTTAATTTTCCGGATATCGATTGACTGTCAAACTTACCTTCTCCTGTTATTATCAGGTCATTTTCTCTTATATGATTTTCTATCTCTAACACCTTAAAGATATGGTCGCTGGCTAATTTTGGCTTTACCCTTTTAAGATGATTAAATATAACTGGGGTGCCGCCACTTGCTCCCATTCCTTTAATTTGATGATCCACATGAAGACGGTTAATAATTGCCTTTATCTTACCTTCATATATTTCCCGAGCTCCTTCTTCTACGCCTTTTTGCTGGCCAAAAACTTGAACAGCTCCATCTTCACCCAATAGGGAATTTGTTACATCGGTATAAACTTCATAATCTACATTGAGATAATTATCAGGGATATTAAGTATATCCTTCAGAATCTCTCCCTCATCAAAAACAGGGTTTGAATATCTATATTTCTCCAGGCCCATTAAAGCAGCAATTAACCCAAAACCAAGATCTATGCTGGCGCTTCCTCCACAATAAATTTGTACTTTATTGGCTCCCTTTTCAATCGCATCTTTTATTAGTACCCCGGTACCAAATGTGTTTGCTTTTTTGGGATTAAGTTCCTCATTTGTTAAATGTCTGATGCCAGATGCTTCTGCCAGTTCTATATAAGCAACGCGACCTTTTAAGCCATAAGAAGCCTGAATACTTCTTCCTAAGGGATCAAAAGTCGCTAAAGTTATATGGTCAAAATTTAATTTTTTGGATAAGACATCGAGGGTGCCATCTCCTCCGTCTGCCAATGGCAATTTTAAAAGATTTGCTGAGGGAAGACTTTCTTTAAAAACGTCATGAATTATATCACTTGCTTCTAAAGAAGAAAGTGTGCCCTTAAATGCATTAGGGACAATGAGGATATTTTCAGGTGCCGGCATTAATATTTAGCATCTCAAGGATACTATCAAGATAATCTCTGTTATTTGAAAGCCTTGGCACTTTATTCTGACCACCAAGCTTTCCTCGTTTTTTCATCCAGTTATAAAAAGTGCCTCTCGGAACATCGTGAACACTTGGTTCTTTAAGGGCAATATCTTTATGACGCTTGGCGTCATAATCACTATTAGATTCTCTTAGTGTCTCATCAAGAACGCGGGTAAATCGCTGCAAATCATCAGGGCTTTTTATAAACTCAATAATGTATTCATGGCCACCCCTTTGTGTGCCTTCAAGGTATATTGGTCCGGCGGTAAAATTATCTATTACCGCTCCTGTTGCTTCGCAGGCTTTTTCAATGCCTTTTTCTGCATTTTCTATAACTAGTTCCTCTCCAAATGCATTGATAAAATGTTTGGTTCGCCCACTAATCTTTATTCTGTAAGGAGATGTTGAAGTAAATCTGATAGTATCTCCTATTTTATATCGCCAAAGTCCGGAATTGGTAGTAATAATCAGTGCATAGTTTTTACCGACCTCCACTTCTCCGAGACCTATTGCCCTTGGGTTATCATTATCAATCTCTTCCATAGGAACAAATTCATAAAACACACCATAATCAAGCATTAGTAACAATTCATCTGAATCCTTCTGATCCTGAATGCCAAAATAACCTTCAGATGCATTATAAGACTCCATATAATTCATCTTGTCTGAAGGAATCAAGTCGCGAAATAATTTCCTGTAGGGTCCAAAAGCGACAGCACCATGAGCAAACAATTCAAGATTTGGCCACACCTCTGTGATATCTTTTTTTCCGGTTATTTCAAGAATCCGGTTCAAAAGAACTAATGTCCAAGTAGGAACCCCTGCAAGGCTGGTAACATTTTCATTGATGGTCGCCTGGGCCATCTTTTCTATCTTCTCCTCCCACTCATCCATCAAGGCAATTTTTAAGTTCGGCGTTCTCACCAATTGTGCCCAAAGCGGAAGATTTTTCATGATCACAGCACTTACATCTCCATACCTGGTTTCACTTTGCTGATCAAATGTATTGATTTGCTGACTACCTCCAATGGTAAGGCTCTTCCCGGTAAATAATTTACTTTCTGGATGGTTGTTTATATAAATGCTTAGAAGATCTTTTCCTCCTTTAAAATGACAATCGTTGAGCGCTTCCTCTGATACAGGTATAAATTTAGAACGGGCATTGGTAGTCCCGGATGATTTTGCAAACCACTTTATCTTTGACGGCCACAAAATATTTTGCTCCCCGTGAAGTAACTTTTCTATATATGGATATAGTTCTTCGTAGTTACGGATAGGAATACGTTCTTTAAATTCCTGGTAGCTGTTAATGCTTTTAAAATCGTATTCTTTACCAAAAGAAGTGTTCCTGGCTGTTTCAATAAGTTCAAAAAAATGCTCCTGCTGTACCTCTTCAGGATATTTCATAAACAACTCAATGTCGTGAATGCGCTTTTTAAGCGCCCAGCTAAGAATAGAATTAAATATATCCATTATTAAATTTTTCGCTTCAACTCAAAATGCTGACCAAGATATACTTCTCTTACTCTTGGATCATTTGCCAACTCTTCAGCAGAACCGGCTTTAAGCAATTTACCCTCGAACATCAAATAAGCTCTATCTGTAATAGAAAGAGTCTCATTTACATTGTGGTCTGTAATTAATATACCGATATTTTTATTTTTGAGTTTTGCTACAATAGTTTGAATCTCTTCTACTGCAATAGGGTCAACTCCTGCGAAAGGCTCATCAAGTAAAACAAAATGTGGATCTACAGCCAAGGCTCTTGCTATTTCCGTCCTTCTTCGCTCTCCACCTGATAAGACTCCACCCTTATTCTTCCTTACGTGAGTTAAACTAAACTCCTCAAGGAGAGATTCCATCTTTTCCTTTTGAGCATTTTTCGGCTGATTGGTCATTTCCAATACCGCCATGATGTTCTCTTCTACAGTCAGCGTTCTGAAAACAGAAGCCTCCTGAGCCAGATAACCGATTCCTCTTTTCGCTCTTTTATACATCGGCAGATCTGTAATATTTTCTTCTCCCAGAAATATCTCCCCTTCGTTTGGTTTTACAAGCCCGACGATCATGTAAAAAGAGGTTGTTTTTCCAGCTCCATTCGGCCCTAATAACCCAACGATCTCCCCTGTATTTACTTCAACTGAAATATGATCGACAACTGTTCTTTTACTATATATTTTTACGAGATTATCTGCGTATAACTTCATGTCTTGCTTTCTTATTGCAGGCCTTCCTTCCCACCGTTAATTATAATTCATTAATTATGTAATACCACACTTTGATGTACTTTTATATCCTTGAGCATCAACTGAACTGATCTCTTTCCCCGAAACTCATTCAGAGACACCTGGTAAGCTACATCAATTTTAAGGCCATTATGTAATTGAGGAAAATAATGCCCCATAAAAAATCCAATCGCTTCAATTTCGTCATCACCATTTCTTTGCCTTAAACGTAGTTTTATATGTTCATTTTTTAGCAACCTGGGCTCCCCGATTATTTCTACCGACTCACTCGAAAAAACAGGCTCTTCGTTTCCGGGCCCAAAAGGCTGCATCTGGAATAAAATATTATAAAACTTATCGTTAATAACATTCAACGGAATTAGTTTGTCGATAGTTAAAACCGGCTCAAGCATGTGTGACTCGATCTGCTGACTTACTGCCTCTTCAAACCGCAATCTGAATTCATCTATACTTTCCACAGGTAGAGAAAGCCCGGCGGCATATTTATGTCCTCCAAACTTTGAAAGAAGATCTTTACACTCACTTATTGCTTCATAAATATCAAACCCCGGAACCGAACGCGCAGAACCTGTAGCTTCACCATCGTGTTCGGTTAAAATGACCGTCGGTCTGTAGTAATGCTCTATGCACCGGGAAGCTACAATACCTACCAGCCCTTTGTGCCAGGAAGGATCGAATAATACGGTTGTATTCCCTCCAGGCCAATCAGGCGCAGAATCTAGCATTTCTAACGCTTTTTGAGTCATATCTTTGTCAAAAAGCTTTCGTTCTTTGTTATTATCTTCAAGCAGATCAGCATGAGCCATTGCTTTTGTATAATCTTCTTCGATCAACAATTCTAATGCTGAATGGGCATGTGTCATCCTGCCTGCAGCATTGATACGAGGACCGATATAAAAAACGATCTTTTCAATAGTAAGACTATCCTTATCTACTCCTGCCATTTCCATTAAAGCTGCTATGCCCGGTAAGGGGGAAGAAGAAAGAATTTTTAATCCATAAAAAGAAAGAATTCTGTTTTCTCCTGTGATCGGCACAATATCTGACCCTATACTTATGGTAAGAAGGTCAAGTCTTCTGAATAGTTCTTCTTCTGGCCAGTTCAACTTCTTATAAACTGCCTGTAGTAGCTTGAAGCCTACTCCACAGCCTGACAGCTCATCATATGGATAATTACACGATTTCTTTTTTGGATCAAGTATGGCAACAGCAGATGGAAGTTGCGGTCCGGGACGATGGTGATCACAAATAATCACATCAATTCCTTTCGAATTTGCATATTCAACATTATCAACAGCAGTTATACCACAGTCGATTGTTATTAATAAGGACACGCCTAGTTCTGATGCTTTATCGATCCCTGCTTTTGACAATCCGTACCCTTCCTGATATCGATCTGGTAAATGATAGTGTACATTTTTATGTCTTTTCGCAAGTGTTGTCATGAACAAAGCCACAGATGTAGTGCCATCAACGTCATAGTCTCCAAATACCAGGATTTCTTCTCCGGAATTGATCGCTTTAGTCAACCTGTTTACAGCCTTGTCCATATCTTCCATCAGATATGGATCGTGTAATTCTTTAAGTGAAGGACGAAAATATTTCTTAGCGGAATCATAACAAGAAACTCCTCTGTCAAGCAAGGTCTCTGCTATATATGGGTTGACGTTGATCAGCCCGGACAACTCCTTAATAGCTTGCTCGTCTTTAGCTTCCTTATAATTCCAACTATATACTAATTTTGATTTTCCCATCCTTTGTGCTTATGCCTGATTGATTTACAAAAATGATTATCTTTATCGTTATGTTGAAAAAACTTTCTGACTTTTATAAAAAATATAAACAATATCTCCGAGTCGATTTACTAATGTACATAATTATGATTTTAATTATTGTACTCGCATTGATTTTGGCTCCACTTTTTAGATAATGAGAATTCAAGGAGTTGAAATCGAAGACCTTTCCGGCTACCCGGACCTTTTGCGATCACTGCAAACAGATTATTTGCGGTTTATTTCTTCCCTTTTTGGTGTTTACAAACCGGGAATAAAACTCGCAACAGAAATAATTAATCAACATGATATAGAATTGGTCTATGATTTAGGTTCGGGAGGGGGCGGTGCTATTCCAAGACTGTATGATCATATAAAAAAAACAACCCAAATATTCCTGAAATAATTTTAACTGATCTCTACCCAAATAAAACTGCCGCTTCCAGTTTAAAAGAAATATCAGATGGATGTATAAGTTATGACCTCAGGTCACTATCTGCTTTGAAAGCCATTGAAGAAATACCCGAAGGGAAAAAAACCCTGGTGACTATTTTTAATATGTTTCACCACCTGGAGGAAGAAGATGCTAAAAAACTTTTAAAAAGATTAAGTGATCAGGGCCATTTTATTCTGATGGTTGAGCCATTGGATAAAAGTATATTACAAATATTCATAAACATCTTAGTGACCTTGATTTTGGCTCCTGTCTTTACACTTTTCGTACGACCCTTGAGAATTTCAAGATATGTTTTTTCATACATCATTCCGATTGTACCGCTTGTTACTTGTTTTGACGGAATTTTCTCGGTTTTAAGACTCTATAGTGTCAGACATCTAAAGAAAATAACCAGGAATATAACCGGTATGAGCTGGACGGCAGGAAAGCTTAAATTCACCTTCGGTAAGACTATTTACCTTCTGGGAAAACCAGAATAAAAAAAGCCGATTCGTTTATGAACCGGCTTTCTAATTAATTATGTCTTTTTTTAGATAACTCCTTCCAGAACGTCCTTTAAAGGAACTCTGTTTCCGTCTTTGTAAGCAACGATCCAGGCGTCTTTAACGCCCATTTCTCTTAAATACTTTTTAAAAGTATCTGCTTCCCAGTAATCGCGGAATTGACCTAAAGTAATTTTTTGAAGGCCATCTTCAGTTTCACCACCGAAATTAGGGTGGTTTTCGAAATATTTGCTAAGGTCTTTATCCTTAAAAGCACCAACCTGCACTTTGAAAAGTACTCCGCTTTCATCCATTGAATAACCGGATCCTGCAGATTGTTGTTGCCCTCCACCGGCTGCAGCTTCTTCAAGAGCTCTTTGAGCAGCAGTAACTTCTGCCTGAGCTTGTCTTAATTGCTTTTCCAATTTAGCAATGGTGTTATCCTTTTCATTTAACTGTGGTTCCATCGCCGAAAGCTGGTTGTTTAGACTGCTTACCTGTGCTTTTAATGCTTTATTTTCATCCACCATCTGCTTGAATGCTTCTTCAGACATGGACTTCTTTTTCTTTTTCCACTCTTTTCTTTCCTTCTTAGAGAGCTGTGCATGGCTTTCCATCGGTGCTAATGATAATCCGATAACCATAACTAATAAAACGACTAGATTTCTATTCATAATAAAAAATTTATCAACCCGGTATTTGAGACAATATAGCACTTTTTGATAAAATAGAAGAATATTTGTGCAAAAAATGCAATTGTCACGAAATTAAGTAATAATGTTTATAATAAAAACGCCTCTGGTATTATGAGGCGTTTTATATACTCTTTTTAAATATTAATGACCGGTAAATTATTTCAGACTACCGACCATATCTTCTGGTTTTACCCATTCGTCAAATTGTTCCTCTGTTAAAAGTTCAAGTTCAACAGCTGCTTCTTTCAGAGTAGTACCTTCTTTATAGGCCTTTTTAGCAATTTTAGCAGCGTTTTCATAACCTATATGAGTATTGAGTGCTGTAACAAGCATCAATGATTTTTCAAGTTTATCCTTAATCACTTCTTGGTTAGGCTCAATTCCTACAGCACAATTATCATTAAATGATTCACATGCATCACCAATTAATCTTGCTGAAGTCAGCACATTATAGATCATCATTGGCTTGAAAACATTTAATTCAAAATGACCGTTCATGCCGCCAACTGCACATGCATTATCCAGGCCAATCACCTGGGCACAAACCATCGTTAAGGCCTCACATTGTGTTGGGTTAACTTTTCCAGGCATAATTGAAGATCCTGGTTCGTTTTCCGGAATTAAGATTTCACCAATTCCTGATCTCGGACCACTTGCCAGCATACGGATATCATTTCCGATTTTCATTAAACTTACTGCCAATTGTCTTAGAGCGCCGCTAGTTTCAACCATTGCATCATGGGCAGCAAGAGCTTCAAATTTATTTTCTGCGCTAACGAATGGTAGATCTGTGATCTCTGCAATTTTTTTAGCTACAAGATCTGCATACCCTTTTGGTGTGTTCAATCCGGTACCCACCGCTGTACCACCTAGAGCCAGCTCGCTCAAGTGATCAAATGAATTTTCCAACGCTTTTAATCCGTGATCAAGCTGGGAAACATACCCACTGAACTCCATGCCTAAGGTAAGAGGAGTTGCATCCATAAAGTGCGTACGGCCGATCTTAACAACATCATTAAAATCTTTCGCTTTTTTATCTAAAGTATCTCTTAGTTTTTTAACTTTTGGAATAGTCTCTTTTACCAAAAAACTATATGCAGCGATATGCATTGCTGTCGGGAAGGTATCGTTGCTTGACTGGGACTTGTTTACATCATCATTTGGATGTAAAAACTTTTTATCATCTGTTAATGATCCTCCTTTTAAAACATGGCCTCTGTTTGCGATAACTTCGTTTGAGTTCATATTACTCTGAGTACCAGAACCTGTCTGCCAGACTTTTAAAGGAAACTGATCATCGTGCTTTCCTTCAGATATTTCTTCGCATACGGCTTTAATGGTTTCAGCTTTTTCCTGATCAAGCACTCCAAGCTCAGCATTCGTCAATGCAGCTGCTTTTTTAAGTACAGCAAATGCCCGGATTACTTCCATAGGCATCTTCATCGGCTCTCCACCTATTTTGAAATTCATTAGTGAACGCTGGGTCTGGGCTCCCCAGTATTTGTCAGCAGGAACTTCTACCTGCCCCATAGTATCTTTTTCTATACGAACATCCATTGTGGTTTTCTATTTATTGAGTTTCAAAATCGGATGTAATTTAATGAATAATAAGTTTGTTTGGTTTTAACCGGGCCGATTTAATAGGTTTTAGTTTGAATAAAAAGATATGTTATAAACCTTCTTGTTATTCTGCTGATATAAATACTGAGTTCCCATCACAAACCATCCCGAAATTGTCGGGACCGCTTCAAGGCCATTGTACTTTTTTAATCCATCATGAGTGATTCTGCTATTACTAATTAATCTGTTGTCATTAAAATCAAACTGGATACTAATACCTGATGAATTGTAAAAAGAAGTGTTAGTAATTGAGTTTCCATCAACAGAGAACTTATTCGCAGGAACAGATTTATCTTCCACCGTGAACCCGGTAGATACAATTATCTCCTCTATTTTTCCTTTCCTGAAATTGAGAATCATCTTTTCTGTATAATCCCTCTTGTCAAAGACTTCCTTTTCTACTGTTGTATATTCATACTTATTATTTCTTTTTACCTTTTCATAGACTGCTTTGGTCTTATACCTGTTTTGATATTTATCAACTACCACGCTTACACCATCCGTAGTCTCATAAATTGCAGTGAGCAGAAAATCACCTGGTAAATCATAGCTTATTGTTTTAGATTTTGAATACAGATTTATCTTATTCAAAAATAATTCTGCAGCATAATTTAGATTTTGTGAGAAATGCAGATCCTCAACCTGAGTATCTTCATTAACTTTTAATGTTCTGGCTGGCTCTATTAAAGAATAAGACGAATATATTTTAAGTTCATCGTCTATATAGGAATGAATAATGAAAATCAGTTTTCCATTTTTAGCCAGCGCTTTGACCAACTTGTTCTGATCATTTATCAAAAGCTTACTAAATATAAAAGAGGAGTTTTCAAGCCGGGTGACGAATATTCTGCCAATATAATTGCCGGTGCTAAAAACTTTATTTCCGTCGAAGTATATTTTTTCCGGTTTAAATCCTTCCGGAAAAGACACATTACTAATGTGTGTGACCTGGCTCTGAGGTTTTTTGCCCTTAGTAAATAACTTATAGGAATTATTCGCTGAATTGAAATACAATGCAGCAGCATAATCGTTAACCACCGTAAAAGAAATCAAAGACTGATTTGATGTGATTTCAAGTTTGTCAAAAGATAACCTGGTTCCGTCATTAGAGTACACGGATAAAAAAAACTGATCATTTTCCTGTGAGGATATTAGAAAGACCTTGTCGTCAGAAACTGCAATTGATAGCGGAGTTTCTTCATCCTGGTAGATGGATTTAAGCTTCCCGTTTTGTGCATGAAGCAAATTAGCAATACAAAAAAACGCCGTTATCAGTAATTTGAGTTTCATAGAATATCAGATTTCTACACCTGTGTTTTTCTTCTTCTCCGGTATTGATATCAAATCGATAACCATGCATGGGGCATACCAGATGCTGATCATTTGTAATTGGAGCTTCAACAAGTTTTTTATTATTATGCGGGCAAGTGGGTTCTGAGGCAAGTAATTTTTTTTCAGAATGCCTGATAAGTAGTATAATCTTATCTCCTGCTTTGATCAGCTTCCTTTCTCCCAAAGGAAAAGAATTGTCCATCGCTTCAAGAGATTTAAAAATAGTGTATTTCTTCATTAATCAACGTCTAATTCAATCTGACACTCTCAGTAAGTTCAGGTATAATCACATTTGAATATCCCTCCTCCTCAAGTCGTTTTTTAAAGGCCTCCTGTCGGTTTTCTTCTCCATGGATCAAAAATATATTTTTCAATTTATTCTTATCCTGATTTGAGAGAAAAGCCACCATTTCATTTTCGTCCGCATGAGCACTAAATGAATCCATAATTTCCACCCTTGCTTTAAGTTTAAGTTCACGACCAAATAATTTAATTGTCTCAGGTTTTGATCGGATTTTTTCTCCTAAAGTATATGGGGCGCAAAAGCCAACCATTAATATGGTGTTTCTCGGGTTTTCACAGTGGTTATAAATGTGGTGAAGGATTCTCCCTGCGGTAACCATACCGCTTGCACTTATTATTATCGCAGGCCCCTGTAGGTCATTGATCGCTTTACTATCATCAACTTGCCGTGTATAATGCAAGTTATTAAATCCAAACGGATTGGGATCTGTCTGCATATATTCCACCAGTTCTTTATCGTAACATTGAGGATTAAGTCTGAAGATATCAGTAGCGTTTATTGCTAAAGGGCTATCAACATATACAGGAATTTTGGGCAATTTACCTGAATTCTCAAGCCTGTCTAATAAGTATACCAATTCTTGAGTCCTGCCAACACTAAATGCAGGAATAATAAGTTTCCCTTTGTTTTCTACGCATGTCTGATGAATTATATCATGGAATCGTTCTTCATCATCCGGAAGTTCTTTGTGTTGTTCTCCTCCGTAAGTTGATTCCATAATAAGATAATCTAATTCAGGCATTGATTGTGGGTCTTTTAATATCGGGCGATTGGGTCTGCCAATATCACCTGAAAAGCCTAATACCTTTTCTCCCCCGAAGTGGTTATTTTTAATGTAACACTTGCACTTCCTAAAATGTGGCCGGCATCTCTGAAAAGAAGTTTTATTTTAGGATGTATATCGATCCATTTATTGAAAGGATAACTGATGAAGTCATCAAGGCATTCATAAACATCTTCTGATGTATACAGAGGTTCTACATTTTGTCCTCTTTTTCTTTTTCGTTCAACTTCTCTCTGATTTATGTGTGCTGTATCAAGAAGCATTATTGAACATAGGTCCCGGGTAGCGTGAGTACAAATAACATTACCCTTATAACCGTCTTTATAAAGTTTCGGGATTCGACCGGAATGGTCGATGTGAGCATGAGAAAGGATCACAAGGTCAATTGATTCGGGATCAAACTGCCAATCTTCGTTAAACTCTTTAAAGGTAGGATCTGATCCCTGATACAGACCACATTCTAATAAAACTTTGGTCTCATTATCGATAGTAATGAGATGGGCACTTCCGGTAACTGTTTTTGCAGCACCGCAAAATTTGATCTCGATCATTATTCATTTGAGTTACTTTCAGAATGATTTAACTTTTCAAGTAACCTGCCACTAGTATTGTAATAATTCCAGACTCCTGTTTTTTCATCTTCTTCAAATTCCCCTTCTGATTCCAGTATACCATTATCGAAATAAAATTTCCACTCTCCAGTCTTGAGTCCTTCCTCATAATTACCCTGGCTTTCTATTGTTTCTCCATCAGAATGATAAAAAATCCAGGGGCCAGTTCTCAATCCGCTTTCATAACGTCCTTTGCCTGCAATATTACCTTTAGGTGAATATTCGATCACATCACCCGTTCCATATTTTAAATTTCCCGTTGATAAAGTATCACCGGAGGCAGTAAAGAAATCAGTTACAGAAACCAGGAGCCCATCGTCCCAGGTTTCCTCTTGCATTAATTTACCATTTTCATGAAAGAATCCCCACAATCCATCCTGATTTCCATTCATATAATATCCGATACTATAAAGTTTACCGGATTCATAAAAACTATACCACTGACCATTCCTAAGTCCCAATACATATTTACCTTCTTCTTCTAAACCTCCCGACAAATAGTAATATCTCCATTTGCCAGTTTCATAGTTGTTTCTGTATTCACCGGTTGCATATTTTTTACCATTTTCAAAGTAATAATTCCAGGTGCCGGTTTTTGAACCCAGTTCATACATCCCTTCGACTCTTTTTGAGCCGGCAGGAAAATATTCGAGATATATGGAATCTTTCAGGCCGACTTTAAAATGATACTCAGAAGCCAAAACCCCGTTTGGATAATACTCATTCCATGCTCCGGCTGGTACTCCATTCTGGTAATTTCTCTCGTCCTTTACCACTCCATCCTCATAATAAAAAACTGATTCGCCATGAGGCTGGCCTTCTTTATAATTAACTTTTGCTACAAGAACTCCATCTGGACCATATTCAAGAAATTCCCCGGTCTTTTCACCGTCTTCAAACTGGCCTTTAAGTTTTAACTGGCCGGTTTGATAATATTCTTCATGAGATCCGTTTTGTACATTGTTAGTATATTCAGATTTAACTAATGGAACTCCGAAGGGTGAGTACCTCACAACCGTCCCATTGATGGAGTCATTCTCATAATCGATGCTAACATCGATATTACCATTTGAATAATATTGAATTACTTTACCCTGGATAATTCCATTTTCATAATTCACAGCAAGACGTAATCGCTTATTTGCATAAACTTTCCATTTTTTATCGCGTTTGCCGTCATCAGAATAGTTTGCTTTAACAACTATATTATTGTCTTCCGACTGATATTCCCATTTACCAATTTTCTTGCCTTCTATTAACTCACCCTGACCTGATAAGGTGTCAACTGAAATTATCTCCTGAGAATAGATAAAAAATGATGAAAGTATGGTTAAGCAAAAAGTTAAAAATAGCCTCATATTATTTGTTGTAATCGGGTTCCTCTAAATATACTAAAGAGGGTATCAAAAATTATACCCATATTGAAAATTCTAATGGTAATATTACAAAATTTCCTTTTCAAGAGTTAAAACTTCTTTGTATACTTGTATATCATTCAAAAAAGGTCAACAGGAATAACCGATCAACAAACCTAATAAACCAACCTAGTGAAAAAAGAAGACAAGCAATTGCTACTAAGAAAATGCTCGTTAATCGAATATGGCCTTGAAACTAAATGTAGGGATGAGAGTGAAAAGGAAAACGTTAAGAGGATCTTTTCAAAATTAAAAGAGCTGATCGAAAAAGAAGAAATTACTACAACTTTAGGACTGGAGTATACAGCAAACTTCTGCTTTGAAAAAAGTAGGGAAGACGAATCCAGAATTGAAGAGTACGCAGAATCTGTTAAAGGCTTTTTCGCCTAAACCGGAGAAATTACTCCGGTTTTTCTTTCTTTGACTTCGTCTTATCTGCATCGTATAGCGATAAGGCAGTCACTATTCCAATAATAATACAGA
The DNA here is from genome assembly GCF_005166025.1 of Mangrovivirga cuniculi. Taxonomy (NCBI): domain Bacteria; kingdom Pseudomonadati; phylum Bacteroidota; class Cytophagia; order Cytophagales; family Mangrovivirgaceae; genus Mangrovivirga; species Mangrovivirga cuniculi. Next base: position 567,020 of record NZ_CP028923.1, on the reverse strand, counting down.
ATACTAAAATAAAAGTTGAAGCTCCGGGCTCTATTGGTGCATCTACGAACATAATTTTTTCTTTAGATTAATTGTCTGTGCGAATTTAAGTGGTCAATTCGAAAAACGAAAATTAAAAAGACCATACCTTTCCTTTTTTCTTACATACTCACATTTATACCAGTAATTTTTAAGCAATTCCAAACTAAATTTCTATTTTTGCCATCAAAAGATTTTAGTTATGATAATGTTAGGAATTATAGGCGTACTATTTGTTATGGCATTGTTAGCTCCATGGATAGTACCTAATGAGAAAGTAAGTGATAACAAACTTGATCGGGAAAATTAATTCCCCGATCAGGTTTAGTTTTCTTCTTCAAAGTAAACAGTATAATAATTTAACTGTTTGCCTTCATCATATCCTCTTTCAATTTTTGAACGGTCTCCGTGAACATAGATATGGAAATTCTTATCCAGCTTTAGCACGGACTTAATAAACTTACTGCTCTTCTTTACCGCAGATTTGTTTATATCAAACTCATCGTAAGTTTTTACTTGTTTCGTTTCCTGGTACTGACTCTTATAATCATTGAAGGCGTCAATGATCTCCGGCTGCTGCATTACTTCATCTTCAAACTCTTTTACATTAAATGATTCCTTCTCCTTGAAGTAGTTAGATGCATTTTGCTTCATGCCAATTTTGTCGATCTTATCAGCTTCCGGAAAAACCTCCTCAACAAAGTTCATACACAGATCGAGATAAGATTCGGTGTGATAGTAATTATTCTCGTGAATTTTTACCTGTAGAAAATCATCCATCCAATACTGGGCTTCTCCCCCTTTATTGGTTTTATCGATGATCAAAAGACGGTAACCATCTTCTTCCTCAACATTGAATATCAGGCAGCCCTTATCTAATTTATTGATATTCACCCTCTTTCAGCATCGACCTGGTAAGTACTCTTTTTTGGATATACTTTAAGATAGGTGTCTTTTGATTCTGATTTAAATATTCCGATCGCCTCAGTTATATTCTCACCGAAGTTCACATCGTCAAAATAAGAAACATAGAGTTCACCAGTCTTGATATTGGGATGCCTGGATTCACTGTGGAGCAAGCTCGCTATTTTACAGCTGTTATCATAGAATTTTTCCGGATCGGCAAAAACCTCTTTTACATAATAATAACATTCATTGAGACTGATATCAGTAGAATGCTTGAAGCTGAAAAACCGTTCCTCACTAAACGGCTTTAGAAAAAACTTTTTAAGAAGGTTTAATATATCTTCATCTGGTGTGATTTCATCCTTTGAAAGGTCAAGAGACTCCGGATCTGTCTTACTTCCTACTCTGTGAACTGCAAGCCGGTCCAGCCGGGCATTCTTTAAATTAAACATTCGAATAAATTTTTTGTAAATATACTAACTACAAAAATGTATATAAAAAAAATCGGCCGGGGGAGGCCGATTCTTTCGATCACATGGTACTATTTGATGACAGCTGTATGTTTAAACTATATAAAGTAATAGAAATTAAGTCATCAATAGTAAGCGATTATCACTCTCTATTCTATGTTTGTCTTTCTTTGTATTACAAATGTACTAATGAATATATCTAAAATATAAAATCATCTTTAAGACCATAAATACAAAAAAAATAACACGCTGATAAACAGAGTGTTACAATTTGACTCTATTAGAAATGTTCAAATAATAAACTAAAGTCGAGTAGTTTTACTATAAATCTTAATTAGTCTATTAGCTTGTTTTTTACAGCGAATTTAACCAGACCTGCGGTATTTTTGGCTCCGATCTTTTTCAAAAGCTCCTGTCTGTACGATTCTACCGTCCTCGGACTTAAATGAATCTTATCTGCGATCTCTGAATTAGTGTATTCTTTACTAATTAAAATTAAGATCTCAGCTTCTCTCTGGGTGAGATTAATATTATCTTTAAAACCAAAATGATTACTTGTATTACTTTTTCCAAATCCCTTTTTTACTACATCGTTGACAAGGTCGTTAAAATAATACCCGTACTTTAACACATTGGAGATTGCCTTCTCCACTTCTTCTGGTTCGGCATTTTTTAATATATATCCATTGGCTCCCATTTCCATCATATGATGTACATAGCGCTCATCATCAAACATAGAAATGACTAAGATTTTTATATCGGGATAATTATTAATTATAAATGATGCGGCATCCACGCCATCCATATTAGGCATATTCAGATCAAGCAATATCAGGTCTGGCTTGTCTTCTTCAATAAGTTTTATTAGCTCCTTTCCTCCTCCGGCTTCCCTGATTTCAGGAATATTAAATGTCATTTTTACCAGACTAGCCAGCCCCTTTCTAAATAAGGCGTGGTCGTCTGCTATGATAATATTTGTGTTTTTAATATTCACTGGGCTTTAGGTATATTAATTTTTACTTTGGTACCAATATTTTCTTCTGACTGGATGTCCCAGTCTCCATTTAAAAGTTTTATCCGGCCTTCAATGTTTGCTAAGCCGATACCTTTTTCAATATTTAATGGATTATCTACATGTGCCGGATCAAACCCCTTTCCATCATCCGAAACGCAAAGTATAAATTCCTTTTCATTATCAATAATTTCAATGGTAATATTTTGAGCATCAGCGTGTTTCAATGCATTATTAACAAGCTCCTGAATAATCCGGAAAATATTTATATTGTCTTTTTCCGGGAAATTCTCGGAAACTCTGAAATCATAACTTACATATATTTCACCGCTTGCTGAAAGTCGCTCACATAATTCTCTTATTGCCGTATCTAATCCGTGTTTCTCCAGGGCTACCGGTAAAAGATTCTTGGATACCCTCCTCACACTTTGAATTGTCTGATCCAGAAAACTCCTTGTTTCTTTAAGCAACTCTCCCTGGTCTTCTTTATCTCTCTGCAGGGAAGCAATATTTAAATTCATTTTGATAGTAGAAAGCATAGCTCCAATATCATCGTGAAGATCTGCTGCTAATCGTTTTCTTTCTTCTTCCTGCCCGTTCACAAAAGAGTACATCAACTCTTTTTGATATTTATTTTCTTTTTCCTGTAGTAATAATTGCTGCTTATACATCTTTCTCTGATAAAAGACAACAAAAACCACTAACGCAATTACGAGCAATAAAAACATTGCTGTACTTGCTGTAATAACAAGGATAAGATTGTTTTCTTCAAGCTCCCACATTACCCAAACTTTTACTAAATCCCGCTTTTAAAATCGCAATCAAAATTGTGAAATATTTAATAAATAGAAATAAAAAAATATGGATAGTTGAAGAAAATAATGAAAACAACTCCAAATTTGTAGTAAATAAGGTTTCTAGAAACAACCACGTCATAAATGTACCTGCATAATATATAATCAGCCCAATTGAAACTATAAAGTGAGGGTTTGAAAACAAATTAGCATATGACCTTTTAACCAGGAGACTGTAATAATAAAACAATATAGAAATGACAATTATAAAACTACCAATACTCCTGAATTCCGGTAATGTGACTTTATCCAATTGATCAAATTGAGTGATTAGATATATGCCAAATACTATAATAAAAAATGGAAAAAATACTCTTCTTATCCACTTTTTTAGTTTATTTAATTCAATAATGTGGGATGTATATGTGGATATAATAATAAAATCCAGGAAGGGGTAAATGTTGTAATAAAACAGGTTATTATGATATACCTTGGCAAGGTACATCATAATCATTTCTGAAATTAAACAATAAAGAAGGTAGACCAGGAGAATTTTTAACCCCCGGTCTAATTTTTTAAATTTTACTATTCCTATTATTAATGGAATAAATAAAAAATAATACTGAATAAAGTCTCTTAAAACTTTAACTAAATCCATGCCTATAGACTCGTGTCAGGATCGGTATCGCAATCAGGAGGACAGGCACTACCAGTATTTAAGATTTGATCATCGCTTGTGGATTCTTCCATTTGTGGTGCGTTTTCATCACCTTTAGGAATAATATTATTATTGTCCGCATCATATGCACATATTAAAACACTGGTGTTTCCCTTATCTTCCTTAGTAAGATAGACTCGTATTCCTTCTGCTCCATTTTGATTTAATAACTTTTCAATTTTCTCTTTATCAAAAGAATATGCGTATGGCTTATTACTATTTCCTTTTTTAAAATTATTTACTTCTTTTTTAGCCTTCGCCTTAGAAATAAATTTTCCTTTACCCTTGTTTGAATTTTCCATGATTAATGGCTCTTTAAGTTATGTTGAAATAATTAGATTGTTATAAGCCACTAAAATACAAACAGGATTGGTAATTTTGCAAAAAAAATTTATTCATGCGAATTGACATCATCACATGTGTTCCTGAATTGCTCTCTGGCCCTTTTGATCATTCTATACTAAAGCGTGCTAAAGATAAAGGGCTTGCGGAAGTAGTGGTGCATAACCTGAGGGATTATGCAACTACTAAATACAAGGCTGTAGATGACTATGCCTATGGTGGAGGTGCTGGAATGGTGATGATGATTGAACCAATTGCCAGGTGTATAGATAAGCTGAAAAGTGAAAGAGATTATGATGAAGTAATTTATATGACCCCAGATGGCAAAAACTTTAATCAAAAAGAAGCAAATAAGCTTTCGCTAAAAAAGAATCTTATTATATTATGTGGACATTATAAAGGAGTCGATCAGCGGGTCAGAGATCTTTTTATCACAAAAGAAATTAGCATTGGCGATTTTGTTTTATCTGGTGGGGAACTTGCAGCGGCTGTGGTGGCTGATGCTGTGATCAGGTTGATCCCCGGTGTTCTCAATGATGAAACTTCTGCTTTGAGCGACTCTTTCCAGGATGACCTGTTGGCGCCACCGGTTTATACAAGGCCCGCAGATTATAATGGTCATAAAGTCCCTGATATTTTACTTTCTGGTCACCAGGCAAAAATTGAAGAATGGAGATCTGAACAGGCAATAAAAAGAACGAAGGAAAGACGGCCAGGCTTGTTTAAAGAATGATTTCAATGAAAGATCAAAAGTTTTTTAGATTTTTTTATTGAAACCCATAGGTTTAGAAATATTATTCATATATTTGCACTCCATTTTCGGGACGTACAGATATTATAGAGCTTTAAGTCATGAGCGAATTAATTATAAAAAAAGTAGAAGAACTGGTTAACGCGGACGCAAAACAGCATCCGGATTTTAAATCAGGCGACACAGTAAATGTTCACGTTAGAATCTCTGAGGGAGGCAAGGAAAGAATCCAGCAATTCCAGGGTACTGTGATCCAACGTAAAGGTAAAGGTACAAACGGAGAAACTTTCACAGTAAGGAAGGTTTCAAACGGAATCGGTATTGAAAGAATATTCCCTTTCCTATCTCCTAACATCGATAAGATCGACGTACTTAAGAAAGGTAAAGTAAGAAGAGCGAAGCTTTACTACCTTAGAGGACGTCAGGGTAAATCTGCGAGGATTAAAGAAAAAATATAATTGTCAATTAAGACATTTTAAAAAGCCGATCCATTTTTGGGTTGGCTTTTTTTATGACTAAATTGCTCTGCACATTTGTACAAGCAATGAAAATTAACTTCTATAAATACCAGGGAGCGGGCAATGATTTTGTTATGCTCGACAACAGAAGCGGTGATTTTGATACAATCACTTCGGAAAAGATCTCACTTTTATGTGATCGTCGGTTTGGCATCGGTGCTGATGGATTGATAACTATCTCTGAATCGGAAGATAAGGATTTTGATATGGTCTATTACAATGCCGATGGAAGTCAGAGCTTTTGCGGTAACGGGAGTAGGTGCGCAGTAAGATTTGCCACCCACTTAAAACTGGTAACTAATGATGAGTGCTCTTTTAATTCAACTGATGGGCCACATCATGCCAAAATTTCCGAAAAAAACATTTCCATCGACCTTTTTGTCAAAGGCTCACCTCAGAAATATTCTGACAGGGAATTTTTTATCAATACAGGTTCTCCACATCACATATTAATCTCTGATGACCTCGACAATGAGGATGTAAAAACCATTGGATCTTCAATCAGGCACTCAGACATATATGCCCCAGATGGCTCAAATGTCAATTTCATTTCCTTGTTTGGAGAAAATTCACTTAAGATCAGAACCTACGAAAGAGGTGTCGAAGATGAAACCCTGGCCTGTGGTACAGGAATTACTGCAGCAGCATTAATTGGGAGCAAGCTGGGATTAACACCCCCCGTGAAAATTATTGCTAAAGGAGGCACACTCTTTGCAGAGTTTAAACACGATCAGGAAACTGACAAATATTCCGATATTTGGCTAATCGGGCCGGCAGAAAAAGTTTTTGAAGGAACAATCGAAATTTAACACTGCTCAGGCTCTCTAATTTGTGCTGGGTGTCAGGAATAGTTAATAAAACACATTAAATTTACGAGGGATAAAATTTTTAAGAATATAAACCATGATTGATTTTATAACGAAAGGTCTTTCGAAGTTATTTGGAACGAAGTCGGAAAAAGATGTTAAAGAACTTCTTCCTATCGTAGAGAAAATAAACAAGGAATATGAGGCGCTCAAAGACATTTCGGACGATGAGTTAAGAGCTAAAACCGAAGAGTTAAAAAGCTACATAGATGAAAAGCTGAAACACTTCGATGACGAAATAGAAGAGCTTCACACTAAAGCTGATGATCCTGAACTGAACGTTCATCAAAAAGAGGCGGTTTACGATAAGATCGATAAACTCGAAGAAGATAGAAATGAGGATCTTGAAAAAGTGCTTGAAGAAATTCTTCCAAAAGGTTTTGCAATAGTAAAAGATACAGCAAGAAGATTCATGAACAACGGTCAGATGGTCGTGACGGCTAACAATACTGATCGGGAGCTTGCTGTAAATCATGATAATATAGAAATAGATGGTGATAAAGCGATCTGGCATAACGAATGGAAAGCTGCAGGATCGACAATCACCTGGAATATGCTTCACTACGATGTGCAGCTGATCGGTGGTATCGTACTTCACCAGGGTAAAATCGCAGAGATGGCTACAGGTGAAGGTAAAACTCTTGTTGCTACGCTACCAGCATTTTTGAATGCTCTAGCAAGAAGAGGTGTGCATATTGTTACAGTTAACGACTACCTCGCGAAACGTGATAGTGAGTGGATGGCTCCTATTTTTCAGTTTCATGGTATGCAGGTAGACTGTATTGATAAATACCAGCCTAACTCTGAAGAAAGACGACAGGCTTACAAAGCAGACATTACCTATGGTACCAATAATGAGTTTGGTTTCGATTACCTGAGAGATAACATGGCTCGCGAAACCGGTGACCTTGTTCAGCGAAGACACCACTTTGCAATGATCGATGAGGTTGACTCCGTGTTAGTCGATGATGCCAGAACCCCACTTATTATTTCTGGTCCGATACCTAAAGGAGATGAGCATGAGTTTTATGACCTGAAGCCAAGATTATCAGGATTATTTGAGGCTCAGAAAAAACTTGTTTCTCAATACCTGCAAGAAGCAAAAAAGCTAATAGCTGAAGGTAATGAAAAAGAAGGTGGACTTTCTTTATTCCGTGCTTACAGAGGTCTTCCTAAGTACAAACCTTTGATCAAATATCTCAGCCAGACTGGTATCAAAACAATCCTGCAGAAAACTGAGAATATTTACCTTGCAGAAAACCAAAAGCTGATGCCTGAGGCTGATGCTCCATTATATTTTACAATTGAGGAAAAAACTAACTCAATAGAACTGACTGAAAAAGGTATTGAGAGAATTACTAAGGAGGATGAAGATCCTAATTTCTTTATCATGCCTGATATTGGTACTGAAATAGCTAACCTTGAAAAAGATGAAAGCCTCAGCAAAGATGAGCTTCACGAGAAAAAGGAAAGCATTATCAGTGATTACTCAGTAAAATCACAGAGAATCCACTCTGTTAACCAGTTATTAAGAGCTTATGCCTTATACGAAAAAGACACTGAGTATATTATCGTTGACGACAAAGTTAAAATCGTTGATGAGCAGACCGGTCGTGTAATGGAAGGGCGTCGCTATTCTGACGGCTTACACCAGGCAATTGAAGCGAAAGAAAATGTAAAAGTTGAGGACGCAACTCAAACATACGCTACAATCACCCTACAGAATTATTTCAGAATGTATCACAAGCTGGCTGGTATGACTGGTACAGCAGAGACTGAAGCCGGAGAGTTCTGGGAAATCTACAAACTGGATGTAGTTGTAATTCCAACAAACAGACCAATCGTCAGAGATGATCGTGAGGATCTCGTTTATAAAACTGTAAGAGAGAAGTTTAATGCAGTAGTTGATGAAATTGTACGACTGACAGATGCCGGAAGGCCTGTTCTTGTGGGTACTACTTCTGTAGAGATCAGTGAGATCCTGAGTCGTATGCTTAAATTAAGAAACATTAAGCACCAGGTATTAAATGCGAAGCAGCACGCTAAAGAAGCTGATGTTGTTGCTGAAGCAGGAAAACCGGGCACTGTGACGATCGCAACCAACATGGCCGGTCGTGGTACGGATATTAAGCTTACTCCTGAGTCAAAAGAAGCCGGAGGACTTGCTATCATCGGTACGGAAAGACACGAATCAAGAAGGGTTGACAGACAGCTTAGAGGTCGTGCCGGTAGACAGGGAGACCCGGGATCTTCTCAATTTTATGTTTCTCTTGAAGATAACCTGATGCGTCTGTTCGGTTCGGACAGAGTTTCTAAATGGATGGACCGAATGGGACTTAAAGAGGGTGAGGTGATACAACATAGTATGATCTCCAAATCAATCGAACGAGCTCAGAAGAAAGTTGAGGAAAATAACTTCGGAATCAGAAAGAGGCTTCTTGAGTATGATGATGTGATGAACTCACAGAGGGAAGTGATCTACAAGCGACGTAAGAACGCCCTGTTTGGTGAGAGATTAAAAGTTGATATTTTAAATATGCTTTATGATACCTCAGAAGACATTATTGCAATGTATAAAGGTATCGAAGACATCGAGTCTTTCAATTTTGCTTGCTTAAGTACTCTTGGAATCGAACCTCCTTTTGATGAAGATAAACTTAAAAGCACTCCTGCAGATAAACTGACAGAGGAATTATATGAGATTTCACTGAAAGAATACGATAAAAAAAATCAGTTGATCAGGGAAAAAGCTTATCCGATTATTCAGAAAGTATTTGAAGAAAGAGGCGCTACGGTTGAAGAAATTCTGGTGCCTTTTACTGACGGTAAAAAGCAAATTGGTATTTCAACTAACCTGAAAAGAAATGTTGAAACAGAATGCGATGAGCTGATCAATTCTATGGAAAAAATGATCACTCTGGCTCTGATAGATCAAAACTGGAAGGAACACCTTCGAGATATGGACGACCTTAAGCAGTCAGTTCAAAATGCTGTTTACGAACAAAAAGACCCTTTATTGATCTATAAGTTCGAAGGTTTTGAATTGTTTAAGAAATTCGTTGCAAGGCTTAATGAAGAGACAATCTCGTTTTTACTCAAGGCGAACTTGCCTGTACAGGAAGCTGATGAGGTAAAAGCTGCTCACCAGGCAAAAAGACAGAAACTTAAAGAGTCTAAAGAAGACAGTGGTTCTTTACTGAGCAGACAAGGTCAGGCAGCACCTCCACAAGGAAACAGACCTCCGGCACAAAAGGTTCAACCGATGAAATCTGAAAAGGTTGCCGGAAGAAATGACAAAGTTACTGTACAGTATACAGACGGAACTGTTAAAAAAGACGTTAAATTCAAAACAGTTGAAGAAGACGTCAACAACAATAAATGTGTCATTATCGAAAGTTGATAACTGACCGATCGTTAACATTATGGAAAAGATTTTGAAAATAACAGCCCTATTTAGTTTAATACTATTTTTTCAGTGTGCCGGAGCAGGAAAAGCTGCTTCCGGATCATCTGCAGGTGTAAAAGCTTCTGACGACCTTAGTCAAACAAGGCCAAGTTATGAAGTTACGATGCCTACAGACACAATGAAAACTCAGCAAATTGTCAAAGAGGGACCGGACAAAACAGTTGACAACGATGTTACCTCACAAGTTGACGATACCATCGAATCAATAAACCGGGAGTCCAGAGATGCTGATTATATTAATGGATTCACAATCCAGGTATATAGTGGAAGAAGCAGGGAAAAAGCCAATGAATTAAAAAATGAGGTTTATAAAGCTGTTAGTGACTATACACCTAAAATAACATTTGACGAACCTAATTTTAAAGTTTTCGTCGGGCAGTTCTACGATAAAATTGAGGCTCATGAGCTGGAAAGTAAATTAAAAGCAACTATTCCAACAGCTATAATTGTGCCTACAAGAATAAAACTTAAATAAGCATGTCGACAAACGGTCTCGCAGACAAAATAAAAAAAGCTAATCAGGAAATTTTTTCAGAGGTTTTAGCGAACCGACGTCATATACATAAAAATCCGGAACTTTCATTTCAGGAACACAACACATGTGCTTACGTAAAAGAGCAACTCGAAAAAATTGGTGTTGATGAAATAAAGGAGATGGCAGATACCGGTTTAGTTGCTCTGATAAAGGGGAATAATCCAGACTCCTCTATTGTTGCTCTTAGAGCAGACATGGATGCTCTGCCCATTAAGGAGGCTAACGATGTAGAGTACAAATCGGTCAATGAAGGTGTTATGCATGCCTGTGGACACGATGTACATACATCTTCTTTGCTAGGCACGGCTAGAATATTAAATGAAGTCAAATCTGACTTTGATGGAACGATCAAACTGATTTTTCAGCCAGGAGAAGAAAAATTCCCGGGAGGCGCTTCCATCATGATAAAAGAAGGGGTTTTACAAAATCCAAATCCAAAATCGATCATCGGGCAGCATGTGATGCCTCTGATTGATGCAGGAAAGGTAGGATTCCGTTCAGGAATGTACATGGCTTCTGCCGACGAGATTTATGTTACTGTAAAAGGAAAAGGTGGTCATGGAGCTATGCCGGAAATGAACGTTGACCCGGTGGTAATCACTTCTCATATAATCGTTGCTCTTCAGCAAATCGTAAGCAGAGCCGCGAGCCCTAAAATACCTTCTGTACTTTCTTTTGGTAAAGTCATTGCAGATGGAGCTACTAACGTAATACCTGATGAGGTTAAGGTCGAAGGTACCTTCAGAACCTTCGATGAAGAATGGCGCAAAGATGCCCACAAGAGAATGAAAAAGATGGCAGAAGGCATTGCTGAAAGCATGGGCGGATCTTGTGAGTTCAATATTAAGGTTGGATATCCACACCTTAAAAACAATCCGGAGCTGGCAGACCGCACAAAATCCTGGGCGAAAGAATTCCTTGGAGAGGAAAATGTAGTAGACCTCGAACTATGGCTGGCCGGAGAAGACTTTTCTTATTATTCTCATGAAGTTCCAGCTTGTTTTTACAGGCTCGGGACCAGAAATGAAGAAAAAGGACTAACAAACAGTGTTCATACTCCCAAGTTTGATATTGATGAGAACGCACTTAAAATCGGTCCGGGTTTAATGGCATGGCTGGCCATCAAAGAACTTGAAAATCAATAAATGAAATATCCATTTTTTTATCTTATTCTTTTCTGCTTATGTCTGAGCACCTCCTTTGGTCAAAACTATGAGCAGGAAATTCTGGAACACAGAATTTCAAAAGACTCCTCTTTCCTTACTGATGAAGATTCACCCGTTGAAGAGAAAAACTCCTTCAAGGGATTAAACTATTTTTCTGTGGATCCATCATTTAAAGTCAGTGGTGAGCTAGTTAAGTTTCCAGGATTAAAAATGAAGACTTTTGAAACTTCATCAGGCATTCAAAAAACTTACAAGTTATACGGTAAGCTAACTTTCACGCTAAAGGGTGAAAAGTTTTCTCTTCCGGTTTATCAATCAATGATTGCCTTAAATGGATACAAGGACTATTTATTTGTGCCGTTTATGGATCAAACAACCGGGCTGGAAAGTTATGCTGCAGGTCGTTACCTGGACTTCTCAATTCCTGAAGATTTTGATAATGTAATCGTTGATTTCAACTACTCTTACAATCCTTATTGTGCTTATTCCGAAGGATATTCTTGTCCAATACCTGGCAAGGAAAGCTATCTTGATATTGAGATTACTGCCGGAGAAAAAGACTATAAAGATTCAATTTAATCTTATTCAACATCTCTCCACTCTAGGGAGTTCAGCATAACGTCAATATCTTCTTTGAGATATTCAACTGATGGTTTTAACGAATCGTTTTTTGTTGCAACCGGGAAGTAAAGTGCTCCTCTAAAAAAATTCTCCGTACTGTCGGTTACAAAAAATTGTACCTGGCTTGGTACTTCACCTTGAATTAAGGCATATACAGCAACCTTACCGGTCTCCAATGTATCGATCACCTCACTAATACCGGTAGCCTTGATCTGGTGCTTTGAAGTCAATTTAAAAGCATCTCCGATATACTCTCTTAAAAGTGTCGTGTCATTATTAATCTGCTTGTAAGTAAGCTGAATATCTGCGTTCAGATCGGGATAGTATAAATGAATCCAATAGGGTTCAGCGATTCCGGATGAATCTTTTTTAATGGTTGCTGCAGTATTTTTCTTAAAATCATAAGGATACCCATCAGGCATTGCTTCATATTTGTGTTCAGGCAAGACAATATAGTTATAACCTTTAGGCTTAGGCACATAATCATTGCCGCATGAAGCCACAAATAAAACAAATACGATTAGATATATATAATTTAATCTCATTTTGTCTTCGTTAATTGATTGGAGTCAGCAGCTCTGAAAACTCTAACTCTTTTGATTCTGCGAGCATCAACAGCTACTACAGTAAATAGGAAGTTCTCAAACTTGATCTTCTCACCAACCCGTGGAAGCTTTGAAGATAACTCAAGAATCAACCCACCAAGAGATTCACTCTCTCCTTTCACCTCATCAAAACGGCCGTTATCTTCTCCAATTATTTTACAGAAATCATTTAATGAAGTCTTACCTTCAAATACGAAGGTGTTTTGATCGAGTTTATTATATGGGATTTCATTTTCATCCAGGTCAAACTCATCATTTATTTCACCGACAATTTCCTCAATCACATCTTCTAAAGTAATCAGTCCGGAGGTACCTCCATATTCATCTACAACGATAGCCATGTGAACTTTCTTCTCCTGGAAATCCCTCAATAGACTTTCTACTTTCTTATTTTCAGGAATAAAAAAACCTTGTCTAAGAAGGTTTTGCCAAAGAAAATCCTCATTCTCATCAATAAATGGAATAAGGTCTTTTACGTATAATATACCTTCGATCTTATCAATGGTGTCTTTGTAAACAGGCACCCTGGAATATCCGCTTTTATTTATCCTGTCCAGAAGTTCATGATAGTCATCTTCTACATCAAAAGCAGTAATATCCATCCTGGACTTCATCACTTGCTTTACTGTCAACGTACCAAATTTTGCTATCCCTTTTAACAGGTCTTTTTCTTCTTCGGTGCCTTCCATTTCTGTGGTAAGGTCGATTGCTTTTTGAATATTTTCGACTGAAATATCATACCCTTTTCGCTTAATCCGCTTATCCAAAAACAGATCTACTGAAGTCAACAACCATGATAATGGTAGAAAAATAGTCTCGAATACAGACAGCATTCGAGCAGTCCGTTTAGCAAACAGATACCCCTTTTGATTAGCGTAGATTTTAGGGATTACCTCACCGAAAAATACGATTATAAAGGTTGAAACAAATGTCAGTATTGTAACGACTAACCCTTCCGTGGAAGTAGATCCGATTATTTGCCAGGTCAGGTATGTAGACACCGTCACGATTCCAACATTGACAAGATTGTTAGTTATAAGAATAGTTGCTAGCAATCGTTTAGGATTGCTCAATAATTTACCCATGACCTGCTCAGCCTTGTTCGGACTGGTCAGGCATTTTTCTATTTCCTCTCTGTTTAGAGAAAAATAAGCCACTTCAGATCCCGATATCAGACCTGATAAAATGATCAATAATATAATTACCAGAGCATTGATTGAATAAAACAATACTCCTGATGCATCTGTGCTTATAAAAAGAATTAAACTAGGTAGTGGGTCTTCTGTGGATGGTTCCAACTATGTAATTTTTAATTAAACAATTAAAAAGGCAGATCATCCATTTCATCATTGGAGTCATTGTCAATGCTTACGGCATCGCTACTATAACCCGAAGATGAAGTGTTTTGTGAAGATGATTGTGACGAGCTTCCCTGATTTTGATTCATTCCTGAATTTCCTGAATCATCACGGGTTCCAAGTAAAGTCATTTCTCTACCTACTACTTCAGTAATATATCTTTTATTACCTTCTTTATCATCGTATGACCTTGTGGTAATTTTTCCTTCGATATAAACCTGGCTTCCCTTTTTCAAAAATCTTTCGGCTACTTCAGCAAGAGGCGTCCAGAGAACAACATTATGCCATTCAGTATTTGTAACCCGCTCATTTGTCTGACGGTTTTTATATACCTCCGAGGTTGCCAAAGAGAAGTTTGCTACTGCACGGCCATTATCCAAATGTCTTACTTCCGGGTCTTTCCCAAGGTTTCCTACAAGAATTACTTTATTTACTCCTGACATAATATTTTTCTATACTGTTTATTTTTAAAGATACTACTTATAAATATTCGTTCAAAAATTTATCTATCAAAATAGGCTTGGGTTTTTTTTCAATTTCTTCAGGAGACAACCATTCTCCCCTGTATACAGAAATCTCTTCTTTCAAGCTGCTATTTGTGTTGATAACTTCGTAAAAGGTTGCAAAAATAGTCTGATGTGATAGAATATGTTTCACATTAAACATTTTTTTTATCTCCTGACCCTCAGATAAAAAAGGAATTTCATCTAATTCCTTACTTGTCAGGTCATCAGCTTCTACAAGCGGGAATTCAAAAAGTCCTTCCCAAATATCATTTTTACCCCTTTTAGTAAATAAATACCTGTTGTTTTCTACAATTACAAAATAATGAAAATTCCTGACAACAGATTTTTTCTTCTTATTCTTAACGGGGAAATCATATTGCATGTTGTTCAGCCTGGCATAACAAACACTTTCAAACGGGCACGTATCACATAAAGGGTTTCTTGGTTTACAATGAAGGGACCCGAACTCCATTAACGCCTGATTGAACATAGCAGGATCGTTGGCGTGCTTTTGAAATTCTTTTGCAAGGTCAAAAAATATTCTGAAAGACTTTGTTGTATTTATTGGCTCTTCGATACCTAGATACCTATACAGAAATCGGTAAACATTCCCATCAATTACCGGAACATATTCATTGAAGCAAAATGAGGCAATCGCTGCCGCGATATATTTTCCTACACCTTTAATCTCTTGTAATTCCTTATAATTGTCCGGCCAGACACCATTTCTGTCAAAAACAATTTGCTTAGCTCCTTTTAATAAATTTCTTCCTCTTGAATAATAACCCAGGCCCTGCCATAATCGAAGAACTTCCTCTTCAGTAGAGTTTGCCAGATCCTGAATAGTCGGATAGGCATCTATAAATTTATAAAAGTATGGCATTCCCTGCTCTACACGCGTTTGTTGTAGAATAACTTCTGATAACCAAACAGGGTATGGATCACGTGTATTCCTCCATGGAAGATCTCTGGAATTTATTTTATACCAGCCTATTAGCTTATCTGTAAAATCTTTATTTGTCAACCTATTCTTTTTTAATGACTTATAAATAAATTTTTATGCCTTTTTGTTTACAAAGCTTTTTAATTACTCCCCGACCAATTAACTTTGCATCCCCAAAATTAGCAGATACTGTTCATTTTGTAATTAATGTTCAAACCAAATTAGTTTAACAGTGACAAAAGCAGAGGTAATTGCTCAAATAGCAGAGAAGACAGGAATTTCTAAAGAAGATGTAACAACTACTGTAGAGGCATTATTCAGTGTAGTTAAAGACTCTATGGCAGAAGGAGAAAACATCTATGTTCGTGGGTTCGGAAGTTTCGTAAATAAGAAAAGAGCAAAGAAAATTGCCCGAAACATCTCAAAGAACACAGCAATTGTAATTGACGAGCACTTTGTGCCGGCTTTCAAGCCATCAAAAACATTTGTTGAGAAGGTTAAAACCAGCGATAAGGTAAAAGCTTTAAATGACTAAAAATCATCGGGAGGTTTTTCCTCCCGATAACTTTTACTTTTATTGGCCGTACAAGCGTTAATAAACATCGTCAGTAACTTTTATGAAAAAACAAATTTTTATCTCAGGGATTTTGATCATAGCAGCAGTAGTTGCTTTGTTTTTCTTGCCCAGGGAAGTAGTTGAAAATGACGAAAATCAAAATGTTAGCGCTTCGATGTCGGATAATCCTGCTGGAGAAGTATCCGAAGATATCGCAGCTCACAATACGACAAAACTCAATGATTCATTAACTCTAAAGCTGGCTTATTTCAAAGAACAGCTTGAGATGGATGAAAATAGAGAAAAAAGTATTAACTTTGCGGACTCTTTGTATGAGATATATTTCAGTGTGCAGGCATACGACAGCGCAGCTTACTACAAAGGATTGATTGCTAAAGAATTAAACACCTTTGAATCAAACGTTGCTGCAGCTGATGCATATTACAAAGCATTTTCGTTTGCCATGGAAACTGACAAACAACAGCAGCTTGGGCAAACGGCCAAAAGCTATTACGACAAAGTTCTTGAGGAAAATCCTGATTATATTGATGCAGAAATAAATAATGCATTAATAGCGATCAATGGTTCAAATCCTATGCAGGGGATTCTGGCTTTAAGAAGTCTGCTTGAAAAAGATCCGGATAATGAAACTGTCAATTATCAGTTGGGATTGATGTCAATGCAAACACAGCAATGGCATAAAGCAGAGGAAAGGTTCAGAACTCTTGTTAAAATTGAACCGGAGAACACTGAGTATAATTTTTATCTTGGTGTAAGCTTATTTGAGGACGGACACAGACAAGAAGCGAAAGAATATTTCGAGAAAGTATTAACACTTGAAGATAATCCGGAAGTTGTTAGCGCAGTAAATGGATATCTTAAAGAAATTCAATAAAATTAATGTTTAACCCCCGTTTTTCGGGACAAAAAAATTAAAATTATGCCTTGCGGTAAAAAAAGAAAAAGACATAAGATCGCTACTCATAAGCGTAAGAAAAGACTAAGAAAAAACAGACACAAGAAGAAGTAATTTCCCGATTACTTCTTCTATTTTTATTTAGGCCGGACGATAAAACAATTCGTTTTACCTAAACAAAGTTTATTTTGAGTAACGAACTATTAATTAATGGTACTCAGAATGGATGTCGTATAGCCCTGCTAAAGGATAAGGAATTAGTTGAATTCCATCACGAAGAAGACGGTAACAAGTTTACTGTTGGTGATATTTATCTGGGCTCAGTAAAAAAAGTGGTTCAGGGTTTAAACGCAGCATTTATCGATATTGGATACGAAAAAGATGCGTTTTTACACTACTTGGATCTAGGTCCGAGAGTAACCAGTTTAAATAAATTTACGAAACAGGCTCAAAACAGAAAGAATACTTCTGCAAAGCTGACCGGGTTCAAAATGGAGCCCGAGATCAATAAGTTTGGTAAGATCAATGAGGTTCTGTCCAAAAACCAGCAAATTCTGGTTCAGGTAGTTAAAGAACCGATCTCCACTAAAGGGCCACGACTATCCTGTGAGTTATCAATTGCTGGTCGTTATCTCGTATTGGTGCCATTTTCTAATACGGTAAATATTTCCAAAAAAATTGTAAAAAGCGATGAACGCAAAAGGCTTCTTCGTTTGATCAATTCTATTAAGCCAGATAATTTTGGTGTTATAATAAGGACTGTTGCCGAAGGAAAAGATGTAGCAGAATTAGATAATGACCTTAGAAACCTCCTGAATAAATGGGAGGATGGTGTGCGAAATCTCAAGAAAGCCAAACCTAAAGATAAGGTTATCGGTGAAATGGGACGAGCCTCCTCAATACTAAGAGACATGCTGAATGAATCATTCGACTCTATAACAGTTGATGATTCAGAAATACACAGCGAAATTAAAAACTATATAAAAACGATCGCCCCTGATAAAGAGAAGATCGTTAAAAAAGTCGCTGAAAAGAAGAAGATCTTTGAACAGTATGGAATTGAAAAACAACTGAAGTCCCTATTCGGGCAATCAGTTAGTTTAAAAGGAGGAGGATATCTGATCATTGAACACACGGAAGCGCTCCATGTGATCGATGTGAATAGTGGTAATAAATCAAATGCGGAATCAGATCAGGAAACTACCGCTTTAAATGTAAACCTGATGGCCGCTAAAGAAATTGCCAGACAGCTCAGGCTGCGTGATATGGGTGGAATTATTGTAATCGATTTTATCGATATGCGAAACCCCGATAATAAGCGCAAGCTTTTTAAGGCAATGAAAGAAGAAATGAAGGGGGACAGGGCTAAAAATACTGTTCTACCGTTGAGTAAATTCGGGTTAATGGAAATTACCCGTCAAAGAGTAAGACCTGAGCTTAATATCGTCACCAAAGAAGTTTGCCCGTCATGTGGTGGCACCGGAAAGGTTGAATCAACCATTCTGATAGCAGACAAGATTGAACGAAATCTTGATCACGTAATGAAAAATCAAAACCAGAATGGTGTGAAAATCAGTTTACATCCATTCTTACACGCATACTTTACAAAAGGTATCATTTCCAGACGTGTAAAATGGTTTTTCAAATATAACAAATGGGTCCATATAGAATTAGACTCATCAAAGGCAATAACAGACTTCGGCTTTCACAATAAAGCCGGTGAAGAAATAGAATTAATAGGTTAAAAAGCCCCTCTTTTAAGGGGGTTTTTTATTTTTGTGATATGGCATACAATAAGTTTTTAGTCGTTCTGACATTTATATTTTCTCTTTTACTTTCTTCATGTGGAGGTAAAGAGGATTGTAGTATCCCTTCTGAAATTTCAGAAATTAATTTAACCGTTGATATTGAAAGGCTGGATTTTAAACTTGATTCTCTGAACTCATTAAGAGAAACAGCTAATTTTCTAAATAAAAACCAGGGTTTTCTGGCTGGTTTTCTTGAGCCTCAGCAATATCAAAACCCAAATACAGTTGTAGGTAGATTTCACAACCTGATAACTAACCCGGGATTTGATTCCTTACAATCAGAAACTCGTAAAGTTTTTGATGAACAAAAGATAAATGAAATTGAAAATGAACTGGAACTCCTTTTCAAACACATAAAGTACTATTATCCGGATTACAATATACCTAAAGTTCAGACTGTCACAACCGGTATCATAAGAGATCTTTATGTTACTGACAGTGTTATAGTGATCGGCCTTGATTATTTCCTTGGTGAAAAAGGCAGGTACAGACCTCAGCAACCTCAATACATTCTAGATCATTATACACCTGAATATATTGTGCCGAAGATTGCACTTCTGATCTCAAACAAATACAACAAGGTCGATCTTAATGACAAGACCTTACTTGCTGATATGATCTACTACGGTAAATCATACGCTTTTGTAAATGCGGTAATGCCTTGCCTGGATGAAAGAAAAATTATGTGGTATAGTGAGCAGGAAATGGAAGCGGCAAATAATAACGCTGAAATCATTTATTCTTATTTCGTAAGCAACGAACTCTTCTATGATACAAGCCCAATGGCTAAAAGGAAATATGTCATGGAGCGACCTAAAACCCCTGAGATTGGCGATCAGTGCCCGGGAAGGATAGGTACATGGCTGGGTTGGCAGGTAGTACAGCGTTATCAGGATAAAACAGACAAGTCTTTGCAAGAACTAATGAGCACCAGGGAAGCAGAGGTTATCTTTCAGAAAGCAGCCTACAAGCCCTGATTAAGCTCTATTCCGTATAACCTTAAATTCCGGTTTGGTCTCTTCAAATTGCTCGAGATCTGTTAAAAGTTTCCTGATTACCTTATTGCGGTTAAAATAATTTTTAGCAAGAAATAAAGCGTTTTCAGAGGCATAAGCATAAAGTGATGGATTATTTATAAATCGCTCCAGCTGTGTTTCAAATTCTTCTGTATCATTAAAATCGTGATAAAACCCACAGTGATATTCATCCACCAATTCTGATGTCCACCCTTTGGTATTCACTATTACTGGCACTCCGGCAGCAAGA
Organism: Mangrovivirga cuniculi; assembly: GCF_005166025.1. Classification (NCBI taxonomy): domain Bacteria; kingdom Pseudomonadati; phylum Bacteroidota; class Cytophagia; order Cytophagales; family Mangrovivirgaceae; genus Mangrovivirga; species Mangrovivirga cuniculi. Next base: position 546,879 of record NZ_CP028923.1, on the reverse strand, counting down.
GAATCGAAAAACTTATTTGGACTGTTAGAACCCAATACTTTTTTTGGCAGAAAAGATATGAATGAAAATGATGTTTCTTCCAGTAGTGAAATAACGTTTTCTTTACCCCCGTATTCTAAAAACTCTATGTTGCTAATCCTTTCTTTTTGGACTTTCTTTCTTATTGAATTTAGCACAGCTCCTCTGGCCATCACCCTGAAAACAATCCGTTTATCATCTTGTACTTTACTTGCGCAATTTACAATAGTTTGTAACCCGTTTACATAACCTGCGGCCCCAAAATAGGATATGATTATTTTCCCATCCCTGAAAAATGACCTTTTCTTTCCATTGAATAAATCCGGATCGCTAAAATTAGGAATCATCTTTACATCTTTCCAGGGTACAACCTTTTTGATCTCTTCTACCATATTTGGAGACAGAGCAATTATTTGCATGGATTGCTCATAAATATATTTTTCAAAAGTTCTTAAGCCTATTTTCAAAAAAGGGTTTCTAATGATACCCAACTGAATCGGAGCTTCCGGCCAGAGATCCCGCACCTCAAAGATGTATGGTATTTGATATTTATCCTTTATCTGAATCGCTGCCCAACCTACTGTAAGCGGTGTAGATGTTGCATAGCAAAGATCGAAAGACTTCGGATTATGGTTTCTGATTTCCTTGACAACAGACCTGGCAAATAACAAAAAGGCCATTATCCTTCTGTAAAACCCGAATGAATTACTGTATTTTACCGGCAGGTAAATCACTTTTACACCTTCTATATTCTTTTCAGATTTATGACCTTTATTATGAGAGGTTATTAGCGTCACATCATGACCTGCCTCTACCATCGCTTTTGATAAATAGTATGATCGGGTGGCCCCTCCCTCTTCCGGGGTTTTGAAATATTGGTGTAAATATAAAATCTTCATTTAAATCCGTTTTGCTCAAGCCATAAGTCCAGGGCTACAAAATTCCAGGTAGCAGCAGCGTTAGCCTGATCTGCAAGTTGCTTTCGATAGCCTTTTTGTTTTTTAATATATTTAAAGGATTCAGTTTCTGAAATGATAGAGTTATTATCGTTAAATATTTTTTCAATTCTGTCACTGAAAAACCTTGAATCTATCCATGAATAAAAGGGTAATCCCATTCCTTCTTTTGATCTTCTGATGAACGGACCGGAACCATCAATTTTTGAAAATATCTCTTTTAAAACAGATTTTGATTTCCCCCCTTCAAATAAAGATTTCTGCAATTCCCCGGCTGCCATAACAAGCTCATCATCAAGATAAGGAACCCTCATTTCCAGGCCATGAGCCATAGTCATCAGGTCACTTTGTAAAAGAACATCATTAACCAGATAATTCTTCTGATCCCATAGCTGGGGTGTTAAGTTTTTTTCATTTTTATTTATAAAATCAGCTATTTCTTCCGGAAAATCAGACTGATTTAATAAAGGAACCTGTAATAAATTGTTCCAGGATTTTTCACTGGTTTTATCAACAGAATCTACATATCTTTTAAAACGCCTGTCTGTTACGGCATCTACTTTAGAAAACCCTGATGTTCTTGCCAGCCTCAAAATTAATTTAAGTGCTTTTACCGAGAACGGGTTTTTTAATTGCTGCCGGTATACCTGGTACCTTGGATAGCCATACCAATACTCATCTGCCCCTGCTCCACTTAGCACAACTTTTACGCTTTTAGATGCTTCCCTGGAAAGGACATAATTCATATACGCACCACTATCGAGAACAGGAAGATCCAGGTCACCAATAAATTTATAAATATCCTGTTCGTCAGGCTCTGAATCAAACCCTATTTCGTGATGCTCATAACCGTAAAGTTTTGCAGCAAGACGTGATAATCGATTATCATTTAATCCTTTTCCCGCTAGGTTCTTATCGATCAGGCTGAATGTCTGAATATAATTAATCTCATGCTTTTTATTAAGAGCCAGTAACAACGACGAGTCAAGACCTCCACTAAGAAATAGTCCATATGGCACACTATCACTTAATTGTCGGTAAAGACTATCGACAATTAGTTGCTCAATTCCATTTGAGCTTAATTCGAACTTGTTTTCTTCAGCTCTTTCTATTATAAATTCTTCCTTTGAAATTGAGCCGTTTTCTATTTTCAAATACGATCCAGGAGAAACTGAAAATACATTTCTATATATCGTCTCATTAAGAAAAGAATGCTTATACCTCAACAGTATATCAAGTTGATCTACATCCAGTTCTTTTTTTATAAGCCCAGATGAAAATATAGGTCCGGTTTCAGAAGAAGCGACAATAAAATTTTTATCAGCTGAATAAAATAATGGTTTAATACCATGCTTATCTCTCGCCAATAAAACAGTGTCATTCTTCCTATCGAAAAAAACTATACTGTACATTCCTTTGAGCCTTCCTAAACCCAGCTCTCCTTCTTCTTTTAGCAAATAAAATATTACTTCTGTGTCAGAAGAAGTTATGAAAGTATATCCTTTTGAAATCAACTCATTTTTAAGCTCGGCATAGTTATATATCTCCCCGTTAAATAACAGAACATTTTCTTCCTGCTGATCTATAAATGGTTGATTAGAATTTTCGGATTTGTCCCTGATCTTTAACCTGTTAGCACCAAAAAAATATTGAGTCTCACGATTTCTGATTCTGAGAGAAGATCTGTGATCCGGCCCTCTGTGCATATTGTCAGAAACCATTGTTTTGATAGCAACGAGGTCACTTAACAGTTCTTTTTTATCGATTATCAAATTTATGCCACACATAGAGTAGCAATATAGGCCATAAATTTCAGGGGTGGGAAGTTGTGAAATAAAAAAAGGATCCTGATTAGGACCCTTTTTTTAAATTATAATTTTTTGAATAATCTAAAATATTGGTGATTGCTTTTTTAGAAGGCTGAACATCAATTTTATCGAGGTCATCCTTCATGTTTACTACGTATTGATAAGTTTCTTTTAACTTTTCGTCGCAGAGCAAGGCTTCTTCAATTTCACGTTGCTCCTCCTGGTCACATTCTTTATAAACGTATTTAATTACGTCATCCGGGGTAAAGGTTTTTATCATAGGCTACATTTAGTTTGTCCATTTTCTTTTTCATATTAATCAAAGCATATCGCATTCGTCCAAGAGCAGTGTTTATACTAACACCTGTCGCATCTGCGATTTCCTGAAAGCTCATCTTCATGTAGTGCCTCATGATCAACACCTGTTTTTGAGACTCTGGCAATTCTTTGACTAGCTTTCTTATCAGCTTATGAGTTTCTTTCCTTTCCTGGTCTGTTTCAAAAGGCTCTTCGGCAAACTTTATATTATTTAAAAGAGGGCTTCCATCCTCCATTACAATGGTTGGATATCTTTTTTCTTTCCTGAAATGATCAATAGCCATGTTGTTAGCTATTCTCATAATCCAGGGTAGAAACTTCCCTTCTTCGTTATACTTTCCCGCCTTAATTGTGTTGACCGCCTTAATAAAAGTTTCCTGCAACAAATCTTCAGCCACATACCTGTCTTTCACTATCAGGTATATCTTTGTAAAAATCTTATTCTTGTGTCGGTTTACTAGCTTCTCAAATGCAAGTTCATTTCCTTTGATGTACTGCGACACTAGCTGGCTGTCGTCTAATTTAATTTTGTTCATTCGGTTGTCTCTGTTTTTGTTAACGTAGAGATCTATATCATATTGTGTCGTTTAGGGTTGAACAAAAAATTTTAACTCGAATGCAATCGTTAATTTAATAAATCACAAATATTCTGCCAAGATTAACGAATAAAAACATTTGTTAAAAATTTACACCAGTTTCTTAAAATATTGCCATAAAATTAAACTTGTAGTCGATTAACAAGTTCTGATCAATAACATCTGCTTATCTTTGTAATTATGAGTAAGACTATAGCGACCGACATAAAAAATATAGATTCAATAGACCCTAAACAGTTTATTGTTATAAAGAATGCCAAAGTCAACAACCTCCACAATCTTAGTGTGGCGATACCTCGTAACAAACTGGTTGTTATCACCGGGTTATCCGGTTCGGGAAAATCATCCCTGGCATTTGATACTTTATTTGCTGAAGGTCAGCGAATGTATGTTGAAAGCCTCAGTTCTTATGCACGGCAATTTCTGGGCCGAATGGAAAAACCTGAAGTAGATTATATTAGAGGTGTTTCCCCGGCTATTGCAATAGAGCAAAAAGTTAATACCAGAAACCCCAGATCAACTGTTGGTACTACCACGGAAATATATGATTATCTGAAACTGCTATTTGCCAGGATAGGGAAGACTTATTCCCCAATTAGCGGAAAAATTGTACAAAAGTCCACAGTTGAGGATGTCTTAGACTTCCTCTACAATCATGAAGACGGAACCCGCCTGATGATCTTATGCCCATTGATCCCGCACCAGGACAGAACCTTAAAACAAGAGTTCGAGATCCTGCTTCAAAAGGGATATAACCGTGTTATTTTAAATAATAACACTAAAATGATCGAAGATATTGTAGATGAGGCAGATAATCTTGACCCTGACAGTGAGGTTTTCATTCTTATAGACAGAGCAGCTATAGAAAAAGATCCCGAATCTCCGGATGGAAGGGATGAAGATAATCGATTCAGGCTTGCTGACTCGATAGAAACTGCTTTTTTCGAAGGACATGGTGATTGTATAATCGATTTCCCGGGTGAAGGCAGAAAATCATTTAGTGACCGGTTTGAAGCTGATGGAATTGAATTTGAAGAACCATCAGTAAACCTCTTCAGCTTTAATAATCCATATGGAGCTTGTAAAACATGCGAGGGTTTCGGTAAAATTCTGGGCATTGACCCAGATCTTGTCATCCCAAATAAAAACATGTCAGTTTTTGAAGGAGCTATTGTTCCCTGGCGTTCCGAAACAATGAAAAAATGGTTAAAGCCATTAATTGAAAAGGCTGATCAATTCGATTTTCCGGTACACCGGTCGATAAAAGATCTGTCAGAGAAAGAATATCAACTATTGTGGGAAGGCAATGAGTATTTTGACGGACTTAACAGTTTCTTTAAGTTTCTGGAGAGCAAATCTCATAAAATTCAATATCGAGTAATGCTTTCAAGATACCGGGGAAGAACTGTCTGTCCTGATTGTCGTGGAACCAGGCTTAGAAAAGATGCTTCATACGTTAAAATAAATGACACATCGATTACCGATGTTGTTTTGATGCCGGTCGAAACTTCATATGAATTTTTCAATAATCTCAAACTCAACGATCACGATCAGCAAATAGCTAACAGGCTATTAAAAGAGGTGACTAACAGGCTACTTTACCTCAACGAAGTAGGTCTTGGATATTTAACTCTCAACAGACTGACTTCTACCCTATCCGGTGGTGAATATCAACGGATTAAATTAGCTACTTCATTGGGAAGTGCCCTGGTAGGATCCATGTATATTCTTGACGAACCAAGTATTGGTTTGCATCCAAGGGATACTGAAAGGCTAGTCGGTGTTTTGAAAACTTTGAGAGATCTCGGGAATACAGTAATTGTAGTAGAACACGAAGAAGAAGTCATTAAAGCAGCCGACCAAATCATCGATATTGGTCCTGATGCTGGTGTCCATGGAGGCAACCTGGTTTTTCAGGGTACAGCGGATGACCTGGACGGAAGCGAATCATACACTGCTAAATACTTATTAGGTAAAGAGGAAATTGCTATACCTCGAGTTAAAAGAAAATGGCGCAACAAGCTTTCAATTATAGGAGCCAGGGAAAATAACCTTAAAAATATAGATGTTGATATTCCTTTAGGAGTGCTTTCGGTAATTACCGGGGTCAGTGGTTCAGGGAAATCGACACTTGTAAAAAAGATCCTGTATCCTGCGTTGAGCAAGCATCTCGAGCAACATATCTCAGAATCAACTGGTAAATTCGATCGGCTGGAAGGAGATCTATCTCAGGTAAAACAAATTGAATTCGTCGATCAAAACCCGATTGGGAAATCGAGTCGATCAAATCCGGTAACCTATGTCAAAGCGTACGACGCCATAAGGCAACTGTTTGCTGATCAGCAACTATCAAAACAGCGAGGATTTAAACCTGCTCATTTTTCTTTTAATGTCGACGGAGGCAGATGTGAAAATTGTCAGGGAGAAGGTGAAGTGAAAATTGAAATGCAGTTTATGGCAGATATTCACTTAACCTGCGAAAGCTGTAAAGGCAGAAGGTTTAAGGATGAGGTACTGGAAGTTAAATTCAATGATAAATCTATCGCCGATGTGCTTAATCTGACAGTCGAAGAAAGTCTTGATTTTTTGAAGGGCAGAGGTCAATTCTCAATAAGCTGGAACCGCTCAATGAGGTTGGGTTAGGTTATATCAAACTCGGCCAGTCTTCAAACTCGTTAAGTGGTGGAGAAGCACAGCGGGTCAAACTTGCTTCCTTTTTATCTAAAGGTGGTTCAGGAGGTGAAAAATTACTCTTTGTATTTGATGAGCCAACGACAGGACTTCATTTTCACGACATTAAAAAACTCCTTACTGCCATTAATGCGCTAATTGAGCAAGGAAATAGTGTGGTTATCATTGAGCACAATGTGGAAATAATCAAAAGTGCGGATTGGGTGATCGACCTGGGTCCGGAAGGTGGAGATAGAGGTGGAGACCTGGTTTTTGCAGGAAAACCGGAAGATCTTATTTCCGTAAAAGATTCTCACACGGCAAGGTTTCTGAAAGAGAAGTTCAGCTAATTTAACTACCACATAAAAAGAAGTATATTTACACCATTACACGATGTCAAAACACACGATCATGAGAAAAAAAATTGTAGCAGGAAACTGGAAAATGAACTTATTACCTGAGGAAGGTAAAAAACTTACATCTGAAATAGTAAATATGGCAGGAGACGAAGTCCCTAACGATGTTACTCTGGTTATCTGCCCTCCATATACTCACCTTGAAAGTGTTCAAAAACTAACAGGAGATCAGGAAAAAGTATTTCTTGGGGCTCAGAATTGCCATACTGAAGAAAGTGGTGCATACACAGGGGAAATTTCTGTTCCCATGCTAAAAGCTATTGGTACGAGTTATGTTATAATAGGTCATAGTGAAAGAAGAGAGTACTTCTCGGAAACAGATGAGTTTCTGGCAAAAAAGACTGACAAGTTACTTTCTGCGGGATTGACCCCAATCTTTTGCTGTGGAGAAAGTCTTGAGCAAAGAGAAGGTGGGAAATATGTGTCATTTGTAACCAATCAGATTTCAAATAGTCTGTTTCACCTTTCCGAAGACGAAATTAAAAAAGTGGTTATAGCATATGAGCCAATCTGGGCTATAGGTACCGGGCTGACTGCTTCTCCGGAGCAAGCACAGGAAATGCACGAAGCAATAAGAAAACATCTGGCTGAAAAATATAATGCTGACGTAGCAAACAGCATTTCTATATTATACGGTGGAAGTTGCAAACCTGGCAATGCTAAAGAACTTTTTGCCTGTGAAGATGTAGATGGAGGATTGATCGGGGGCGCCTCATTAAAATCTCGCGACTTCGTAGATATTGCTAAATCTTACTAAATGGATTATGTTGAAATAAGCTTCACGTGTAGTGAGGAAATGGCCGAAATTCTGATGGCAGAGCTGTCAGAAATCGGCTTTGATTCATTTGTTGAGTCAGATAATGGCCTGTTATGTTACATTCAATCTGATCTGTATGATAAAGATCAGCTAGATGTACAAATAAGCAGGTATGGCAATATTGAACCGCTGAAATATAAGATTCTGAACATTCCAAAAAAGAACTGGAATGAGGAATGGGAGAAAAGTTATAAACCAATCGTAATCGGTGATAAGGCTATTGTAAGGGCAGATTTTCACGAAGTAGAAAAGACCTACGATTATGAAATTATAATCACCCCAAAGATGAGTTTTGGTACTGGCCACCATCAAACAACCTCAATGATGGTCAGGATGCAAATGGGATTAAACCATAAAGGTAAATTGGTTTATGACATTGGTTGTGGTACCGGAATTCTTTCTATTATGGCAGGACTTCGCGATGCGAAAAAAATAATTGGTTGTGATATCGATGAATGGTCTGTTGTAAACACAAGGGAAAATATACAAAATAACAATATGAATGAAAAAATATCAGTAGTTCATGGTACGGTTCAAAGCCTGCCGGAAGAGCCAGCTGATATTTTACTTGCTAACATAAATAAAAACATAATCCTTTCTGAACTTGAATCTTACAATTCACGTCTTAAAGAAGGAGGCCACATATTATTCAGTGGTTTTTATGAGAGAGACACCTCAGATATTCTGGATGCGGCCAAAAAGTTTGGTTTGAATCTGGAAAAGGAAGCTTCAGAACAAAACTGGAAATGCTTGCAACTCGTTAAAAAAGGCAAATAACCCTACACCATCAAATCTTTTCCGTGTTTATTCGTTAATTTCACGAGAAATTATATCCGGATTACAACGAGCTATGAGAAAATTATTCTTGATATTTTTTGCTGGACTGCTGTCATGCAACCTGCTCCTTGCGCAGGGAATTCAGCTTCCCGACGACCCTATTCGCTATAAGGATGTCGTCACGGATGCTTATCTGAATTCCCAGAATGAGGAAATGATTGCAATGGCGCAAAACTTTTCTAATGATTGGTCCTCCCTGGATATTTCTGATAAAAATACCGTTATTCTGTTAACGCAAAATATGCTTGATACAGGATACAGCTTTTATTCAGAGGTGTATAAGTTTTTAAATATTATTTCCAAAGCTGATAAGCTGAGCGGAATGATTGATAAGACTACAATCATTAATACCACACAGAAGGTATTTGAAAATCATTCGAAAACTGATCTGAATATTTATTTAGATCGCCTACACGATTTTGCAGATCATAGAGCTCTTTATTACTCTTCTAATTACGGTGTATATTCTGAAGGCACTGTTTCACTTGAATATGTTGAAGTAGAAGAGACCTTACCAGAACCCTTTGAAGAACCTGTTGATGAAGTGGCTACGGAAGATGAAGAACAGGAAGAAGATGGTTGGTTTGATGACTGGGATAACTGGGAGGAAGACGAAGAAGAACCTGTTGATAACGAAGATACATGGGCTACAGGCTGGGATGAAGAAGAAAAAAAGCAAGAAAATGATGATGTTTCGCCTGAAGCTATTAGTACTCTTATCCAGGTAGTTGTTCCTGAGGTGACAGGTCCGGTATTAAGATTTGAAAAAACTTTTCTGAAATTCACTTCTAATTACGATACTGTTTTCATTAAGAATACCTCGGGAAGCGTAATGATGCTTAATAACATGCTCGTTGCAAATGGTGGTTCATTCGATTGGTCTCCTGCGGGGCTGGATCCGGACGAAACCTATGCTACTTTCGGTGATTATTATTTTGACATATCAAAACCTAAGATAGAATCTCAAAAAGTTAAGCTTACTTACAAATCAAGATTGGAAGAACCTGTGGAAGGGGTTTTTGAGTATAAGCTTCAGCGTAGGCCAAAAACAGGAAAGCCTACATTTCCCAGGTTTAAATCTTATTCAAATAATATAAATGTAAAGGGCTTCAAAGAAAAAAATCTCGAATATAAGGGTGGCTTTTCGCTTAGAGGAGGCCAAATCCTTTCTACCCCGGTATTCCCTGGCTTAGGTCAGATTCAGGTTAAAATCGATGGCCAAAAATATTTTAAGGCTTATTCAAATATTTTTGAATTAAGCGATAGTATTATTTCCAGTCCGCGTGCCGGGTTAGTAATTTATCATGATCGTGATTCAATTACTCATCCTGCACTGAAAGTAAAATACGACCTGGATTCCATGAATCTTACCGTATTAAGTAATGAGGGAGCCTTCAAAAGTACTGCCTTTAAGACTTCATTATTTAATATGGAATTCAAGGCAGAGTTAATTGAGTGGGATCTTAAATCAGATAGTTTAAATGTAAGCAGGCTTACTGCAAAAAATAAATTGCCTGTAGAATTCGAGTCTGAGGAATTTTTTAGTTCAGAACGATTCGGGCACCTAACCGGTCTGATGGATACTAATCCACTGTTACGATTTGTCTATTTTGCCAGAAAAAGAGGTAAAGGATCTTTCTACACGTACGAAGTGGCTGAATTCATGAAAGAAAGCGAAGAAAAGGTCCGTGGATATGCTCATTTCCTTATGAGGAATGGATTTGTAGAGTTTAACCCGAATACTGGCTACATCGAAATCAGCAGAAAAGGATATCATTATGTGCTTTCTGACAGAGGAAGAAAAGATTATGACAACCTTACTTTAGAATCAATTTCACCCGATGAACCGAATGCCACACTCAGGATAAACAAAGATGAAATGATTGTAAGAGGTGTTGAACGCTTCATAATCAGTAAATCATTGAAGGTATATGTGGAGCCTGATAGCCAGACTATTGTATTACTTAGAAATCGTGACCTTCTTTTTGATGGTATAGTCAATGCCGGGAACATACAATATATCGGTAAGGAATTCAGGTTTAATTATGACAGCTTCCTTATTGATATGCCTCAAATTGATAAGATCAGGTTTAACCTTGACTCTGACCAGCCAAAAGGATATAGAGCTCGTCAACGCAAGAGTATTGGAAACGAACTACAGGAAACTGCAGGAACATTATTTATTAATAAACCGAATAATAAGTCTGCCCTGAGAGATTATCCGAGTTATCCAAAATTTTCCGGTTCAAGAGGAGCCACGGTTTATTTTGATAGTCCGGACATACTTGACGGAGCTTATGATAAATCGGTGTATTTTTCTGTGCCTACTTTTGATCTGGATAGTGTAAGTGGTAGTGATACGAAAGCACTAACCTTCCAGGGAACTTTCTATTCTGATATTTTCCCTCCTTTCGAAGAGACACTTAAACTAATGCCGGACAACTCTCTGGGTTTTGTTCATAACACCCCGGAAAGTGGTTATCAATTATACGAGGGTGATGGAAAAGTTTATTCAGATATTACTCTGAATTCAAAAGGATTAACAGCTGACGGCAGAATTGAATACCTCGCTGCAGATGTGTATGCATCTGACTTTACGTTTTACATGGATTCTGTATCTGCACCTGCATCAAGAGTGGAAATTGCTAAAGGAGACGATCTCGGACCTTCGGTGCCGGCAATTACCTCGGCAGACTCAAAATTCAGGTGGGACATTCCGACAGATAGCATGAATTTTACTAACCTATCTGAACCAATTAATCTTTATGATAATACTGCTACCCTTACCGGTACAGCCGTTTACAGTAAACACGGCGGATTTGGACGTGGTAAGCTTAAAACTCGAGGTTCAGTAACTCAAAGTACAAATATCAGTTTTTCTGAATACCGGATTGGGGCTAGAAATGCCGGTTTTATTATCGAATCGAGCAATCCTGAAAAACCTGCATTAAGAGGTGAAGATGTAAAACTGGATTTTGATCTGACTAACAATATAGCAGATATTCAGCCAGAAAAAGAAGGTATGGCAGCATTGGATTTCCCTTTTGCACAGTTTAAAACTTCGATCACAAAAGCAACATGGGATTTAAGTAATCAACAGGTTTCAATGATTAAACCGGCTGATGTTCCGATAGAAAACAGTTATTTCTATACGACAAGAGAAGAGTTAGATTCACTAGCTTTTAATGCGACAAAAGCAGAATATGACATCAATGATCTTACATTGAATATTTTCGGTATCCCATACATTAAAATCGCAGATGCAAAAGTTACTCCCGATGAAAACAAGCTTTTGATTAGAGAAAACGCAACTTTAGATCGCCTCCATAACGCAACCATTGTTGTGGATACTCTTAATGAATATCACACGCTTATTGACGGGGAAATCGATATTATTAGCCGAACAAAATTTGAAGGAAAAGCAACATATCGATACATTAACGCTTTAAGTGATACTTTTAATATCGAGTTTGGAGAATTTTCACTTCAGGAATACTCTCCTGAGAAGAATGTGACTAAGCTTAGAACTGTAGCATCCGGTAATGTGGATGTTTCTGAAAACTTTTTAATAAGCCCGGGTTTCTATTTCAAGGGAAAAGTTACTATGTATGCCAATAAAGAGGTACTCGAACTTAATGGAGCTGTGCGCTTAGATATGAGTACTGGAGAATCTGATTGGATTGTCTACAATTCAGATGCTCAGATAAAAGATATTGTTTTTGATTTTGACGAGGCTACTACCGAAGCCGGTAAAAAGCTTAAAGCAGGTATTTTCTACGAAACTGGAACAGATTATCTTTATTCTATTTTCGTAAAAGATAAATTAACTCCTGATGACCTCCCTTTCTTTCAACCATCCGGAATGTTGAGCTACAACAGAATGTCAAAAACATATGAAATAGTTGATTTCGAAAAGCTACAGGGTAATAGTTACCAGGGTCAAAAATATACATATGATGACGAGACAGGTCAGGTATCTTTCGAAGGGAAAATAAATTACTTAGCAGGTAACCAGGATTTCAACATGAAATCTGCAGGGCGTGGCTCAGGAGTACCTGAAAAAGGTGAAATGGAAGTATCTTCAATGGTTGGTATAAATGCCCAGATAGATGATAATATTCTTGAAGCAATAGGTAACAGCTTCCGAACTACTGCCGATGCAATTGGCACACCGGAAGCATTATCTAACCTGAGTGAACAAATATATTATTTATCCGAATTTGTTTCTGATAAAGGAGCAAAAGCATTCGAAGAACGCGCTTTGAACGAATACACCCCATTAGCAGGCTTTGACAGGGAAGTGGACTTCAACATGTTCCTTACAAACCTGAACATGCAGTGGGATAATGATAATAAAGCATGGTATAACAACGGAACTGTTGGTGTTTCGCATCTTGGGCGACAGGATGTTAATACACTTGTTAACGGTTTTGTGGAATTCAGAAAAGATCCTGACGGTAACGAATCATTCAATGTATTCGCACAACTGACACCAGGTCATTGGTTCTTTTTTCAATATGAAGAAGGTGTTTTACTAATGCTCTCTTCAGACGAAAATATAAATACTGAAATAAAAGAACGCTCTGAGAAAAACAGTAAGAAGATGGGTGCGTATACTCAAACTATAGCTGAGTTGAGCGAAGCCACTGACTTTATAGATAGGTTTAGAAAAGATTACCTTGGAATAAATACTCCTTATACTTTAGAGTTCTTTAATTCCCAGCCAAATGTACCTGTGCAACCGGTACCTTTTGGTTCTGATTCTGAAGCGCAAAATACGGACAGTGAAGATGACGATGAAGACACAGGATTTTAAAATTGAAATAGATAATAATAAACAACAATTACCACTACAATGAGCGAACACAACTCTCAACAGGCACTGAATTATTCAGAAGAAAATAAGGATGGTTTTTTAAATGAACTTTTTGATTTATTAAGAATTCCTTCTGTAAGTGCAGATCCTAAATTTTCAAAAGATGTTCATGAGGCAGCTAAGTTTATTAAGCAAAAACTAATTGACGCTGGTGTTGATAAAGCTGAGATCTGTGAAACTGCTGGCTATCCAATTGTCTATGGAGAAAAGATCATTGACGAGAACCTCCCTACGGTTTTGGTTTATGGTCACTATGATGTCCAGCCTGCTGATCCGTATGAACTATGGGATTCTCCACCATTTGAACCTGTAATAAAAGATGACAGGATTTATGCACGTGGAGCTTGTGATGATAAAGGACAGTTTTACATGCATGTTAAGGCCTTTGAAGCTATGTCTAAAACTGACAGTCTTCAGTGCAATGTAAAATTCATGATTGAAGGAGAAGAGGAAGTTGGATCTAATAATCTTGAAATTTTTGTAAAGGAAAATCAGGAAAAGCTAAAAAATAACGTGGTTTTGATATCTGATACCTCAATGATATCAATGGATACACCATCAATTACAGCAGGTCTTAGAGGTTTGAGTTATGTTGAAGTAGAAGTTACCGGGCCAAACAGAGACTTACATAGTGGAACATATGGTGGCGCAGTTGCTAACCCGATCAATGTACTTTGTGATATGATCTCATCTTTGAAAGATGAAAACGGACATATTACAATTCCGGGGTTCTATGATAAAGTAGAAGAATATTCTCAGGAATACAGAGATACATTAAATAAAGCTCCATTTAGCGAAGAAGATTATAAAAAGGAACTTGATATAGACGCTGTTTTTGGAGAAAAAGGTTATACAACTATTGAAAGAATAGGTATCAGACCCACTTTAGACGTTAATGGAATTTGGGGTGGTTACATTGGAGAAGGTGCTAAAACTGTACTTCCTTCTAAAGCATATGCAAAAATTTCAATGCGCCTGGTTCCAAATCAGGAAAGTGATGAGATAACCCAGTTATTTGTTAATCACTTTAATAGTATCGCTCCTGACTACGTGAAGGTAAAAGTAACTCCTCATCATGGAGGTGAGTCTGCAGTAGTATCTACGGATTCTCCGGCTTTTAGAGCTGCTGAAAAAGCTTTCAAAGATGGTTGGAACAAAAAGCCTCTACCTACAAGAGACGGTGGAAGTATTCCAATTGTCGCTTTATTTGAAAAAGAATTAAAATCTGATGTCCTTTTAATGGGTTTTGGCCTGGATAAAGACGCTATTCACTCCCCTAATGAAAGTTATGGTGTTGAAAACTTTTTCAGGGGAATAGATACCATTATCCGTTTTCACGGACATTTTGCTAAAGCAGAATAATTAAACAATATTTACAATTAAGATACAGGGTGCTTACATTAGGCACCCTGAACTATTAAAACCCGGTTTTAAAAAGTGTACATGAAAAATATTGCTATTGCTTTTGCCCTGATATTATTAAGCTCTTTATCAGCAAATGCGCAAATTATCCAGCCAGCCAAATGGAACGTTTCAATTGACAACAAAAACGTAAATGTTGGCGAGACGGTAACACTAAAGTTTACGGCTAATATAGATGCCGGTTGGTACTTATATTCTTCAGATTTTGATCCTGATTGTGGTCCGGTAGTCGCTACTGTTAGCCTGACTGATTCAGAATCATACGAGGCTGTAGGACCATTAAAAGCTCTTGATCCCAAGTCAAAAATGGATGAGATCTTTGGATGCGAGGTAAAGTACTTTAAGGGCAAGGGAGAGTTTGAACAGACGGTCAAAATATCATCGACCGTTGAGTCAATAACCGGTAGTATAGATGGCCAGGTATGCTCCGATGAAACTGGTCAATGCATATTGGTGACAGAGGATTTTAACCTGTCGGTTAATGTAACTGGAAAAACTGAAGATAAATCAGATAATATAAGTGAAGGCATTAATGAGCAATCTGAAGGCAATATTGCACAATCTACAGGTGATGATGAGATTAATGAATCTCAGCCACAAAAATATGAAATAACCCAGCCGGTCAACGAAGAAAATGTCGGTATTGACCAATCATTCATAGTTGGGGAAAGAGATGGCTTATACGTAAAAGATTTTCCGTCTTTCTTTACAGATGATGTAAAGCCAGAGCAGGAAAATAAAGGCCTTCTTTTGTTTATGGTCGTCGCGTTTTTAAGTGGATTAGTAGCCTTACTTACTCCATGTGTATTCCCAATGATTCCAATGACGGTTTCATTTTTCACTGGCAAAGGCAGTAAGTCAAAAGCTATCCGTGATGCAATGATATATGGTATTTCGATTGTAGCAATATACACAGTTATAGGTGCAGCACTTTCTCCATTTATGGGACCTGAGACAGCAAACCATCTGGCGACAGAATGGCTTCCAAATGTTATCTTTTTCCTGGTGTTTTTAGTTTTTGCAATATCATTTTTTGGAGCATTCGATATTGTACTACCGTCAAGCCTGGTTAATGTCATGGATAAGAAAGCAGACAAGGGAGGATTTCTTGGTCCGTTTTTCATGGCTTTTACTCTCGCTTTAGTTTCATTTTCATGTACAGGCCCGATAGTTGGTTCTCTATTGGTTGAGTCTGCCGGAGAAATTGGCATTAAGCCGATTGCCGGAATGTTTGCTTTTGGATTAGCTTTCGCTATACCTTTTACCCTTTTTGCAATATTTCCTAACTGGTTAAGTTCACTCCCTAAGTCAGGAGGGTGGTTAAACTCTGTAAAAGTTGTACTTGGTTTTATTGAATTAGCACTGGCTTTTAAATTTTTAAGTGTTGCAGATCAGGCTTTTCACTGGGGATTATTAGACAGAGAAATTTACCTTGGCATCTGGATCGTGATTTTTACCTTAATGGGCTTTTATCTCCTGGGGAAAATTCGGTTACCACATGATAGTCCAATGGATAAAATTGGTGTGGGAAGATTTTTATTTTCCATCGTTACGTTCTGGTTTGTTATTTACCTGATTCCGGGGATGTTTGGTGCACCATTAAAAGCACTAGCAGGATATTTACCTCCTATGCACACACATGATTTTAATTTAGTGGGCATGATAAAAGGAGAAGAAGAAACAGGCCCTGATGCTAACGTAAAATATTCAGACTTCCTTCATTTGCCTCATGGCTTAGATGGTTATTTCGATTATGAGCAAGCTCTTGCTGCATCCAGAAGAGAAAACAAACCGATTTTCATCGATTTTACTGGTCATGGATGTACCAATTGCCGTGAAATGGAAGCTGTGGTATGGTCAGATCCCAGAGTACTGGAAAGGCTAAAAGAAGATTATATTCTTCTTGCACTATACGTTGATGATAAAACAGAGCTGGATAAAGAAGAATGGTATATTTCCGCATTTGATGATAAGGTTAAGAAAACACTCGGTAAACAAAATGCAGATATCCAGATTCAGCGTGCCAATAACAATGCTCAGCCAAACTATATTCTTCTGGATACAGATCAACATGCATTGGTACCTCCTGTAGGATACGATAAAGATGTTGAGAACTTTATAGACTTTCTTGATCGCGGTAAAAAAGCATTTTATGAAAAAAAATAACCTCTTTATTCTGATAATATCAGGCCTGTTCCTGTTTTTATCTAACGAAGTAACAGCTCAGGATTCTGATTTTTCAAAGCACACTGAAGAAGGTATTGCTTCTTATTATCACGATAAATTTACCGGCAGGTCAACAGCATCCGGAGCTAAGTACGACCCTAAAAAATTAACTGCTGCTCATCCAAAACATCCCTTTGGAACAGTTTTAAAAGTTACAAACCTGAAAACAGGAGAAAGTGTAAATGTCACTGTCAATGATAGAGGCCCGTGGGTTAAAGGAAGAGTAGTTGATATTTCAAGAGTTGCTGCAGAAAAGATTGGATTAATTAGAGCAGGCTTATTAAAAGTAAGAGTCGAGGTTATTAGCTTTCCATAAAAAAAGGCTATCATTCAGATAGCCTTTATTTTTTTATATAAAGTACTAACTAATTAATCGGAACTTTATCCAGTACAATATCAATAATATCCTGCGTTGAGACATTATCAGCTTCCGCTTCATAATTCAACAAGATTCTGTGACTAAGTACATCATGAGCTACTTCCTTTATGTCTTCAGGAAGAACATAATCTCTCTGATTAAAGAAAGCAACTGCCTTCGCCGCCAGGTTTAAGTTTATACTTGCTCTTGGTGATACCCCAAACTGAACATAATTAGCTACATCAGGCATGTTATACTCAGCAGGCCTCCTTGTAGCGAATACTAATTCAATTATATATTTTTCAAGTTCTTCAGAAATAGATACAGAATTAACTTCTTCTCTTATCTGAAAAATTTCCTCTTTCGTTAGAACTGTTTCTACCGTTTGATTGAATTGAAGGTTAGACATTCTCTTCATGATTTCCAATTCGTCTTCCTTACTAGGATAATCAACATAAACCTTCAGCATAAACCTATCGACCTGTGCTTCCGGAAGAGGGTAAGTTCCTTCCTGGTCTACCGGGTTTTGAGTAGCCATAACAAGGAATGGCCTGTCAAGCTTATAGGTGTTTTCACCTATCGTAACCTGCTTCTCCTGCATTGACTCCAGTAATGCTGACTGTACTTTCGCTGGAGAACGGTTGATCTCATCTGCTAAAATAATATTAGCAAAGATCGGCCCTTTCTTAGTTTCAAACTCTGCCTTCTGCTGATTGTAAATCATTGTACCAATAAGGTCAGCAGGAAGAAGGTCCGGTGTAAACTGGATCCGCTTAAAATCTAAATGTAGAACATTAGCTAATGTACTAATGGTTAAAGTTTTCGCTAGACCGGGCACACCTTCCAAAAGAATATGTCCGTTTGTAAATAATCCGATCAATAATCTATTGACCATTTTATGTTGGCCAACGACAACTTTATTAACCTCAGAAAACACTCTCTGGATTTTTTCCTGGTGTTCCTGAATCCTATCTTGATTTATGGCATTTTGATTTTCTTCCATAATTTCTGATCATCCAATTTAGAAAGTAACAAAGATATAAAAGATTGAGAATTATACTCTTCATAATTCTTTATTATCCTTTTTAAAAGCACCTGGAATATGCTCTTTTAACAAGAATTAACCTAAAAAAAACAGGCATCTCTTAAAGGAGATGCCTGTTATATCAAAATCTATTTCAATTATTCTGTTCCAGAATCAGCTTCCTTCTTTTCAGGATTCCACTCTACAACATTATAACCAAGATCTTTTATCTTATCCATTAAGCTTGCCTTGTCTCCAACAACAACAACTGTTAATTTGTCATATGGAATATATTTTTTAGCAAGGGTGTTAAGCTCCGCAGCTGTAACATCACTAATGATCTTAGCTTGCTGCTTTACATAATCTTTTGGAAGATCATACTCCTGAATTCGGCTTAAATATCCTGCCTTTTGGAAAGGAGTTTCATACTTCAATGCATCACGCTGTGCAACTGACTTTTTCATAAAAGCCAATTCTTCTTTCGTAATACCGTTGTCTGCGTAATCTTTTAACTCCTTCATGATTTCAACAAGTGCACTATCAGTAGCATTACCTTTAATACCGGCAGAAACAGTAAACGGACCTGGTACATCAGATGCTGAGAAGTAAGATCTCGCTCCATAAGTCCAGCCTTTATCTTCTCTCAAATTGAGGTTTATTCTGGAATTAAAAGCTCCACCTAGTGGGTAGTTCATCAAGGTAGTCTTGAAATAAGGGCCTGTAACATCGTACTTGAGGTCACTTACATAACCAACTCGGATCTGACTTTGAGGAGCTCCTTCTTTGTCAACAAAGTAAACTGTTGTTTTGTCAATATCAGGAGTAGCCGGCAATTCAGGAACTTCTACACCAGTATTCTTCCAGTCTTTTAAGAAAGAAAGACTTTCTAATGCTTCTTTTTTCTCTACATCACCAACAACTGTAATTGAAGCCAATCCTGCAGAATAATTCTTTTCGTAGAATGCCTTCACATCTTCCAGAGTAATATTTTGTAAAGTAGCAATATTACCTGAAGAAGGAAGAGAATATATATGACCTTCTCCGTAAAGTAGTCTGTCAAATATGTTGCTTGCTATTGATGAAGGGTCTTTTAATGAAGCCATTACCCCTTCAAATTGCTGTTTCTTCAATCGTTCAAATTCTTCCTGAGTAAACTTTGGTCTGTAAAGAATCTCTTCAGCAAGCTCTAGCGTTTTATCCAGGTTTTTACTCAATGTTTGGATAGTCATCTGAGAAGAGCTTGATCCTGCACTAACACTAACAGAAGAACCTAACTTTCTTAATTCTTCCTGAATTTCTTCAGCAGTATAGTTCTCAGTAGATTCATTCATTAAAGAAGCTGTTAATTGAGCAACACCTGCTTTATCCTGCATTTTAGATTCCATTCTTGCGCCACCTTCAATTTCAATAAGAATAGCCACTGTTGGAACTTCATCACTTTTGGTACCGATCATTTTGATACCATTATCCATTTTCGAAGTCCAGAAATTTGGTACTGGTACTAATGGAGCTTTTCCGCTTTCAGGTTGTTCACTTCTGTCGAAAGAATCTTTCTCAGGAGTTCTCGCACTTATCTTTGAATAATCAGTAGTTGGATATGGATTATCTCCTTCAGTTTTAGGCTCATAATTATTCGCTTGAGCAGGAGGTGTATTTGCATCAGGAACAACGCTTAAATAAACAGCATTCTTTCCTTTAATGTATTTATTATAAACACGCATTACATCTTCCTTAGTAACGTCAAGATATCTTTGAAGGTCTTTTCCTATATAATCAGCATCATCAGCAAAAGTTTCATACGCTGCAAGTCTGCTTACTTTACCTCTTACAGAAGTCAGACCATTGATGAAACTACTCTCATAAGACGCTCTGATTTTCTCAATATCCTCATCTGAAACTCCTTTTTCTTCGAAGCTTTCGAAGATTATCTTTCTCATTTCAGTCTCAAAATCAGATAGACTTCTACCAGGGTAAGGTAAAACAAAGAATGTCATTTCACCTGCTAATTCAGAAGAATTATGAAATGCGCTACCCTGAATAGCTTTTTGAGTTTTTACAAATTCTTTATAAAAGAATGATTTTTTTCCTGTTCCGAATAGCTGTCCTAAATAATCAAGCGCCGGCTCATCTTCGTGATAAGCAGGAACTGTTGGGAAAGTTACGATTAAAGCAGGGAAACGAATATTCTTATCTTCGTAGTGAACATAACGGTCTTCATCAACTGAAATAGGTTCGATTTCAAGATCGTCAACTTCAGGACCAGTTGGGATGGTTCCGAAATATTTTTCGGCCATTTTTACTACTTCTTTAGTATCAACATCTCCACCTACTGTTAAAACAGCATTGTTAGGACCGTACCATCTAAGGAAGAATTTTTTCAGGTCTTCAACATCAACTCTGTCAAGATCTTCTAATTTACCAATAGTTAACCAGCTATATGGGTGGCCATATGGGTAGAGTGACTCTGCTTGTAACTCTCTGAAAAGTCCGTAAGGAGAATTATCGTATCGTTGTTGCTTTTCGTTTTTTACAGTTTCACGCTGAACTTCAAATTTCTTTTGTGTTACTGCAGGAAGTAAGTACCCCATCCTGTCAGCTTCAAGCCAAAGCATAGTTTCGAGCTGATTACTTGGTACAGTTTCAAAATAATTTGTTCTGTCACGGTTAGTCGTACCATTTAAAGTACCTCCTGATTCAGTAACAATTTTGAAGTGCTCTTCGTCAGCTACATTTTCAGATCCCTGAAACATCATGTGCTCAAAGAAGTGAGCGAAACCTGATTTTTTGATTTCCTCTCTTGCTGATCCTACATGGTATGTAACATCAACATGAACTAAAGGATCAGAATGATCTTCATGTACAATTAGAGTTAATCCATTTTCAAGCTTGTATTTCGAGTATGGAATGGTTAGCTCTCCGTCTTTCTTTTCCACTTTTTCGATTAATTTGGTCTGGGCAAAAGTAGACCACGAAAAAAGTATCAAAAAGGCCATTAAAGCCTGTTTGGTTGATAATGATTTATACATTGTGATTCTAATTTGATTGCAATAACAAAAATAACCAAGAATACGGTCAGAGTGTTTGAATAATATTTAAATGGTAGATAAACTAGATGAGTGGAAAAAACAAAAGCCCTCATTTCTGAGAGCTTTTGGTACCAGAGGCGGGACTTGAACCCGCACGGCCAAGAAGGCCACAAGATTTTAAGTCTTGCGTGTCTACCAATTCCACCACTCCGGCATAGACTAGATTCCTAGTCTGTTAATACGGTAGAAAAAAAAATTGAGAGAAGTATCTCTCAATCGAAGTGCTATTTTGAGCGAAAGACGGGATTCGAACCCGCGACCCCGACCTTGGCAAGGTCGTGCTCTACCAGCTGAGCTACTTTCGCTTGTAATTCCCTTACCGTTTGAAAGGGACTGCAAATATAATACACGATATGTATTTTTCAATACCTTGGGATAAATTTTTAATGAAAAATATCAGTCTTTTTTCATCATCATCTTTATCTCATTGAGTTTCAGCAGGGCTTCTACCGGAGAGATCGTATTTATATCTAATCCATCTATCAAACCTTTTACTTCTTCAAAGGCCGGATCTGCTTCAAACATGCTTAACTGAAAATTATTTTTTGGAACAGAAGCGATTTTTTCTTTTTCGTTTTTACTCAGTTTGTCCTTTTCTAAATGCTGAAGAATTTCGTGAGCCCTTAAAACAACCTGGTTTGGCATACCTGCTAGTTGCGCAACATGAATACCAAAACTGTGTTCACTTCCTCCCTCTTTTAATTTTCGCATAAATATGATCTTGTTGCCAACTTCTTTTACGCTAACATTAAAATTCTTAATCCCGCCAAAATCATCAGCTAATTGATTTAGTTCGTGATAATGAGTGGCAAATAAAGTTTTAACCGGCAGGTCATTATTATGAAGATATTCTACTATAGACCATGCTATTGATATGCCATCATACGTACTCGTGCCCCGTCCGATTTCATCCATTAATACAAGCGAGCGATCACTAAGGTTATTTAATATGCTTGCAGTCTCGGTCATTTCAACCATGAAAGTTGATTCTCCCTGAGACAAGTTATCCGATGCCCCTACCCTGGTAAATATTTTATCGACGATTCCTATTTCAGCTGTTTTGGCAGGAACAAAGCACCCGATTTGTGACATAATGACTATCAGAGCTGTCTGCCTCAACAATGCGGATTTACCGGCCATGTTAGGTCCTGTAATAATTAATATCTTATTGTCACTATCATCCAGGTAAACATCATTCGGAACATATTCCTCACCTATTGGTAATTGTTTTTCAATTACCGGGTGACGACCCTCTTTAATATCAATATTTCTGTGGTCCATGATCTCAGGCTTTACATACTTCTCTTTTAAAGCCAGGTAGGCATAAGAAGCCAGGCAGTCAAGCATAGCAAGTACTCTTGCGTTTTCCTGAATCTGGGCAACATATTCTGCCGCAGTCCTGATCAACTCATTGTATAGATTGTGCTCTATTACATGAAGCTCATCTTCCGCGTTTAAAATTTTATCTTCATACTCCTTGAGTTCTTCCGTTATGTATCTTTCAGAATTAACAAGGGTCTGTTTTCGGATCCATTCTGGTGGAACTTTATCCTTATGGGTATTTGTTACCTCCAGGTAATATCCAAATACTTTGTTATAGGCAATTTTTAAAGATGGAATACCGGTTCTTTCCATCTCACGTTGCTGGATCTGAGCAAGATAGTCCTTTCCAGAAAAAGCAATTTTTCGCAATTCATCCAGCCTTTCGTCAACACCTTCTTTAATTACATTGCCCTGCGTGGAATTTAAAGGCGGATCATCTGCCAATTCGGTCGTAATCTTCTCAAGAAGTGTCTCACATGGGCTTAATCTTTCAGCAATTTTTTGTAATTCAGTCTCCCCACTTGCCTCAAGTAAAGAAATTATCGGTTGAGTATTCTCAATGGATTTTCTAAGCTGTACCATTTCACGTGGATTGATACGCGCAACAGCAACTTTTGAGATTAATCTTTCAAGATCATTGATGTTTTTTAAATGGGAAATAACTCCTTCTCTGAGCTTTTCATCTTTGACCAATAGCTCAACCCGGTTTAATCTTTGCTTTATTAAATACTCATCTTTTAACGGTAAAACGAGCCATTTTTTTAATAATCTGGCTCCCATCGGGGAAACAGTTTTATCAAGTATATCAATTAAGGGTACTCCGCCAGGTTGTTGTGGTGCAATTAATTCTAGGTTTCGTATTGTAAATCTATCCAACCAGACATACTTCTCTTCTTCAATCCTTGAAATTGCAGAAATATGTGCCAGATCCTTATGCTCAGTATCTTCGAGATATTGCAAAATGGATCCGGCAGCAACTATACCGTGCTCCATCTCCTCAACTCCGAATCCCTTTAACGAATTAGTCTTAAAATGATTGGTAAGCTTTTCATAGGTAAAGTCATATTGATATACCCAGTCTTCGAGAGTGTACGTATTATACCGTTCAGAGAAACCCTGATCGAAGTTCTTCCGCTGAGCCTTATTGTATATAATCTCGGCCGGAGCAAAACCCTGAATCAGTTTTTCGGCATACTGCTTATTTCCCTGGGTTGTAAGAAACTCTCCTGTGGAAAGGTCCAGAAAAGCTACCCCCCATGAATCTTTATTAACGTGAATAGATGCCAGAAAATTATTCTTAGATCTGTCGAGTACATTATCATTAAATGACAACCCTGGTGTCACAAGCTCTGTTACCCCTCGTTTTACAATTCCTTTTACAGATTTTGGATCTTCAAGCTGATCGCATATTGCCACCCTATGCCCTGATCTAACTAATTTTGGAAGGTAAGAATCTAATGCATGATGAGGAAATCCCGCTAATTCAATTTTAGCTGCGGCACCGTTTGACCGTTTGGTCAAAACTATATCCAGTACTTTTGCAGCAGTAACTGCATCTTCTCCAAATGTCTCATAAAAGTCCCCAACTCTGAATAAAAGCATTGCCCCAGGATACTTGGCTTTAATCTGGTTATATTGCTTCATTAAGGGAGTTTCTTTCCCAGCGCTTTTACCTGCCATACCTTCTCAATTAAATTAGGATGTTGTAGTTTTGCTTACTCAAACATCAAAAATAAAAATAATTAACGACTATATAGCCAGGTATTTAAATTTATGCGAAAGTTAAAGACACAAGAGCTAAACAGATTGTCTCCGGATGAGTTTGAAAAGGCAGAAAAATTTCCGCTAGTTTTAGTTCTGGATAATATCAGGAGCATGAATAATGTCGGATCATGCTTTAGAACTGCGGATGCTTTCAGGCTTGAAAAATTATTTCTTTGTGGCATTACAGCCAAACCCCCACACAGGGAAATACAAAAAACTGCTCTTGGAGCAACAGAAACAGTCACCTGGCAACATGAAGAAAATGTCTCTGATGTAATTAAAGAATTAAAAGACGATGGCTATAAAGTTTATGCTCTTGAACAAGCCGATAAAAGTACGATGCTGGATAAGTTACCAGATAATAATGAGAAAATAGCCCTTGTCATCGGTAATGAAGTCTTTGGTGTATCAGATGATGTTATTTCTGAAGCAGACATTGTTGTGGAAATCCCTCAATTTGGTTCAAAACATTCTTTCAATGTTTCTGTCGCTACAGGAATTGCTGTTTGGGAAATTGTCAGGAAAAATGGCTGGCTCAATTAAATAAGCATTTTTTTAATTTAACGAATATTCAATCAATTCATTTTGTGAGGTTTCGGTCTCTCCTGTATCTTCATTTACCACTATTTCCGTTTCAGTCAAAATTATTCCGACTTCAGGTGCAAAGTAAAACCGGGTAACAGGTAGTAAGCTTTCAAATTCATCGAATAAAAAAGGTAGGTTAATCGTCTGTTCCACTGCTATTACTTCATCAAAGGTCCCTGCTTCAGTAGTTAGACTTATTCCTTTTTCAACCATTTCAAATATTACTTCTACATCTAATTCAATACCTTCAATTAATTGGCCATCAAACTCAATGCTATTGAGGACAAAATTATAGTTCCACGTCTCACCAACATTTTTGTCCGACATCAATAAAGTCACTTCACTTTCTGCCTGAGAAATATCAGCAGAAAACTGTAGAAAATCCTCGGCATATATGATGTAATCAGCTCCCTGCTTTCTGGCATACAGTGTATCTATTCGGTTGCCTGAATTATCTGTTGTTTCAATCATGGAATATGAATTTCCATCTAAAACATGATCTGACTTTATTACTGTATTGGTCAATTTTTCTTCATCACTAATCGTTTGATCGCTATTCAGATCTTCTCCATAAACCCAATAATTTCCAACATCCAAAGGAAAATAATCCAGGGTGGTTTCGGGAGTTTCTTCATCATCTTTACACGACTGTGAAATGATCACGACTGAAGCAAGAAGAAAAAATTTGAGGTAACTTTTTATAGACATTGAATTCATGATTCTAATTTACAAAATATAATTCAGCTCAAAACAAAACAGCCACCTATTTGGTGGCTGTCATTGGGAGCACATAGTTTCTTTTAAAGAAACATGCAATTAAAAACAGTTATCTTTAGAAAGGAAGTTTGTTAGACTTTAACACTTCCCCGGCTATTGCTCTTCTTACTTCTTTATAATTTATCGGATCAGCTTTAGTAAATCTCTTCAGACCCATTAGCATTACCTTTTGTTCGTCACCTGAAACAAATGAACAGATCGCTTCATGTCCTGCAGTTTTGATCTTATCGATTGCCAATGCAAGATATAATCTACTCATGTTGATCTGGAATTGAGCAGCTTCTTCACCTAAAGTGTTGATAAGCTTCTCGGTTCTTAATAACGCAGATTCAGCTGCATAAACCTCGATCATGACATCGGCAAGATTCATTAGGATTTCCTGCTCTTCATCGATCTTATTCATGAAAGTCTGGGCTGCTTTACCACCAACCATCAAGAATACTTTCTTTAGGTTTTTAAGAACGTGGTACTCCTTGCCAAAGTAGCTATCGCCATAGTCTACATTGAAATCAGGAATTCCGGTAAGCTCTTTAGAAATGGCCATTGCAGGTTCCATCAAATTGATCTCACCTTTCATAGCTCTTTTCAATAACATCCCTACCATCAACATTCTGTTGATCTCATTGGTACCCTCATAAATTCTGGTAATTCTTGCATCCCTGTATGCCCGGGCCATCGGAGCATCTTCAGAGAATCCCATACCTCCGTAGATCTGAACACCTTCGTCTACACAGTAATCAAGAACTTCAGAGCCATGAACTTTGGAGATGGCACACTCGATAGCAAATTGCTCAATACCTTTAAGCTTTGCCTCGGCGTCTTCCATGCCACCATCTTTAAGAGCATTCATCTGATCTTCGATATCCTGACCGGCACGGTAGTTCAATGATTCAGTTGCATAAATCATCGATGCCATATTGGCCAGTTTATGCTGTATAGCTCCAAAGTTACCAATGCTTGTACCGAACTGCTTTCTGTCATTTGCATATTGGGTAGCAAGGTTGGCAGTTTCTTTCATTCCACCTATTCCACCAACTCCTAGCTTAATACGACCAATGTTCAAAATGTTCACTGCAATTTTGAACCCATTTCCTCGCTCTGAAAGCATATTCTCAACAGGTACTTTCACATCATTAAAGAATACCTGTCTTGTTGATGACCCTTTTATACCAAGCTTCACTTCTTCGTCATTCATTGAGATACCATCCCAGGTACGCTCAACTATAAACGCTGTTAAGTTTTTATCATCTTCGATCTTAGCGAAAACAATTAGAAGGTCAGCATAACCACCATTAGATATCCACATTTTCTGGCCAGTGATGCTATAATGTTTTCCATCATCAGAAAGAACAGCTTTAGTTTTTCCGCTGTTTGCATCAGAACCTGCATCAGGTTCTGTCAGACAGTAACACCCAATCCACTCACCGGTAGAAAGCTTCGGTAAATATTTTTGTTTTTGTTCTTCAGTACCATAGTATAATATTGGAAGAGTACCAATACCTGTATGCGCACCATATGTTGTTGAGAAGGATCCGCTGGCTCCCAATACATCAGCAATTAGCATTGATGTATTAAAACTCATACCTAATCCACCGTATTCTTCAGGAATAGTAATTCCCAATAATCCAAGCTCTCCTGCTTTTTTCAATAATTCAGCTCCAAGCTCGTATTCGCCTTTTTCAAGCTTTTCCATTCTTGGTGCAACCTCATGCTCATAAAAATCACGAGTAGCAGCAGCCATCATCTTTTGCTCTTCGCTGAATTCTTCGGGAGTAAATATATCTTGTGCCTTTGTTTCTTTAATAAGAAACTCGCCTCCCTTAATTGCTTCTCTTTTTTCTGTTGTTGTAGACATAATAGTGTTTTTTTGGGTTATAACATTTCGTAAATACCTGCTACACCCTGGCCTCCACCGACACAAGCTGTAACCATTCCGTATTTTTTATTTCTTCTTTGTAATTCGTTGAATAATTGAACAGATAATTTCGCTCCTGTACATCCTAATGGGTGCCCAAGCGCTATTGCTCCACCATTCACATTTACCTTATCCATATCAAGGTCAAGGTCTCTGATTACTGCAAGCGATTGAGTAGCAAACGCTTCATTTAACTCAATAAGATCTATGTCGTCTTTCTTGAGTCCTGCCATCTTAAGAGCCTTTGGCACTGCTTCCACAGGTCCGATACCCATAATACGTGGGTCTACTCCTGCTGTCGCATAAGTAACCATTCTTGCAATCGGCTCGATATTCAGTTCTTTGACCATTCGTTCACTCATCACCATAACGAAGGCTGCTCCGTCAGATGTTTGAGATGAATTACCAGCTGTTACGACTCCATTTGCTTTAAATACAGGCCTTAAACCGCTTAGAGCCTCTACAGAAGTCCCTTCTCTTGGACCTTCATCAGTATCGTGAACAAACTCTCTTGTTTTCTTTTTATCTCCGTCCAGATAAGTTTCCTCTACTTTGATCGGAACGATCTGATCTTTAAAATGTCCTTTTTCTATAGCATTAAGAGCTCGCATGTGTGAGTTATAAGAAAACTCATCTGCATCTTCCCTTGAAATATTATAGTCTGAAGCTACCTCCTCAGCGGTAATACCCATACTTAAATAATATTCCGGAGTCTGAGAGGCTATTTTGTAGTTTAATGCCGTTTTATAGCCCATCATTGGTACCATAGACATTGACTCAGTACCACCAGCGATGATACAATCTGCCATTCCCGCTTTGATTTTTGCTGCAGCCATTGAAATAGTTTCAACTCCTGATCCACAGTAACGGTTTACAGTACATCCAGGAACATTTTGAGGGAGAGAAAGAAGAGAAATCATTCTTCCGATCTGCATCCCCTGTTCTGCTTCCGGTACTGCACAGCCCACAAACAGATCATCAACTTTGCTTGGATCAAGATTAGGAACCTGAGAAACCAGGTGCTTGATCACTTCAGCAGCATAATCATCAGGTCTGGTAAATCTCAGACTTCCCTTACCGGCTTTACCCACTGCTGTTCTATATCCTTTTACTATATATGCTTCCATGTTAGTTTTGTCTTTTACTGATTAATTAAACGATTATTAATTTCTTAAAGGTTTCCCTTTGAACAACAAGCTTTGAATTCTTTCGAGCGTTTTTCTTTCAGCTGTCAGGCTTAAGAAAGCTTCTCTTTCAAGCTCTAATAAATAATCTTCTGATACAGTTGTCGGAGAAGACAAATCTCCGCCACTCATTACATATCCGAGTTTTCGTGCGATTTTTGCATCGTGCTCAGAGATATAATTTCCGTAAAGCATACCAGTGATTCCCGCTTCGAACATTGCCATGGCAGTTTTACCATGTACTTTAATGTCCTCTCGTTTAACCGGCATTACATAACCAGCATCGTGCATTTCAAGAACTTTGTCTTTCGCATCAGCCAGCAATCGTGATCTGTTATATGTATAAGCGTCTTTAGTCTGAATGTAATTCAGGTATTCAGCCTCTTTTGCAGAAGTACTTACTTTTGCCGTAGCAATATTCATAAATGACTCCTGTAGTTTATTAAGCTCCACATCGCCTTTTTCATATAAGTCAGAAGTTCTGAGAACCATTTCTTTGGTTCCTCCACCGGCAGGAATTAATCCTACTCCAAACTCTACAAGACCCATATAAGTTTCAGCATGTGCCTGGATCACGTCTGAGTGAAGTGAAAGCTCACATCCTCCTCCTAATGCCATTCCTGAAGTTGCAGCAACTACTGGAATTGATGAGTAACGAACTCTCATCATCGTTTTCTGGAATTGTGAGATCATCAAGTTAATCTCATCATACTCCTGATCTGTCGCGAACATGAATAACATTGCAAGGTTAGCACCAGCTGAGAAGTTTTGACCTTCATTACCAATAACTAAACCTTTATAATCCGCTTCAGCTTTAGCAATTGCAGTATTAATTCCTTCAATTACTTCACCGCCAATAGCATTCATCTTAGTATGGAACTCTAGACAAAGAACATCATCTCCTATATCATATAATGTTGCTCCATCATTTTCCCATACTACATTGTTGCCTTTAAAGCTATCTAGTAGAATAAGTTCTTCAGTTCCAGGAATAACTTTATATGACTTTGAGTCGATGTCATAAAAAAGCTTTTGTCCGTTTTCTGATTTGTAGAAAGACTCGTTTCCGGCTTCAACCATGTCATAAACCCACTGAGCAGGTTTCATTGACATTTCTTCCATTTGTGAGATAACATCTTTAACTCCGATCGCATCCCACATTTCAAATGGACCTAATTCCCAACCGAATCCAGCACAAACGGCTTGATCAATTTTATAAAGCTCGTCTGCTATTTCCGGAATTCGATTTGAACAATATTTGAATGCGTCATAAGATGTTTTCCTGTAAAATTCCCCGGCTTCGTCCTTAGCATTGTGCAAAAATTTTAGACGTTCTTTTAGGTCGTCTATTTCTTTTGCTTTTTTGGTTGATGAATAAGATGGCTTAGAACCTTCAACGTATTCATATGTATCAAAATCGACTTCAAGGATTAATCTTTTACCATTTTCATCCTTAGTCTTTTTATAATATCCTTGTTTTGTTTTATCTCCCCACCATTTACGATCATATAATTCCTTTACAATATTAGGGAGCTTAAATGTATCGCGACTCTCATCATTTGGAAGACCTTCATAAAGATTGTTAGCTACATTAACTGTAGTATCCAAACCAACAACATCCATTGTACGGAAGGTTGCCGATTTCGGACGACCAACAAGTGTCCCCGTAAGCTTGTCAACTTCACCCACTTTAAGACCCATCTCCTCAACAGTATGCATTGCTGACATCATTGCATAAATACCAATACGGTTTGCAATAAAAGCCGGAGTATCTTTACATAATACTGTTGTCTTTCCTAAATAAAGATCTCCATAATGCATAAAGAAATCGATGATATCCTGATCAGTTTCAGGAGTAGGAATGATTTCCAGTAGTCTTAAATATCTTGGAGGGTTGAAAAAGTGTGTACCGCAAAAGTGCTTTTTAAAATCATCTGACCTTCCGTCTAGCATCAGGTGAATAGGGATTCCTGAAGTGTTACTGGAGATCAGTGTGCCTGGCTTACGGTACTCTTCTACCTGATCAAATACTTTTTTCTTGATATCCAGGTTTTCTACGACTACCTCAATTGTCCAGTCACATTCACTGATCAATTTCATGTCGTCAGACAAATTACCTAAAGTAACTTTGGACGCATCCTTTTTGTCATACAACGGAGCAGGCTTTGACTTAACAGCAGTCTGAAAAGCCTCGTTAACTATTCTGTTTCTTACAGCTTTGTCTTCTAATGTAAGGCCTTTGGCTTTTTCCTTTTCCGTCAGTTCTCTGGGAACGATGTCCAAAAGTACTACCTCGACACCGATGTTAGCAAAGTGGCATGCGATTCTGGATCCCATAATACCTGATCCAAGTACAGCTACTTTCTTAATTGATCTGTTCTTCATGTTTTTAATGGGAGTTTGTTTCTTTGTAAATGTTGTTTTCTTCTATGATCGTTAGTATTTGTTGCATTACTTCGATAAAAACTTCCAGTTTCTCGGGAGCGACCTCATCGTAAACTGCATAATTGAACGCTTTCACTACCCTTTTTGACACTTCCTTTTTTCCTGTCCTAAAGGTGTTAAAACTATTCTTACAGAACGCTTGTCATGCTCGTCCGGAACTCTTTCTATCAATCCTTTTTCCTCCATGCTTTTAAGCATTCGGGTGAGGCTTCGGGATTCAAGACCCATCAAAGGAGCGATTTTGGTTGCAGGTGTTCCTTTTTCTGTGTCTATATTCAACAATACGAATCCGATCGACGTCGTGATGTCTTCCTTTACCGCCTGATGGTTATACATACGAGCAATCGCATGCCAGGCAGTCTTAATGTAGTAATCTACACTATCAGTTTTCTTCATGGGGGTTAATTTCAATAGTCTTCAAATATATAAAATTTTATTATGCATGCATAACATAATTAAAAATTTTTTTAGATTAAATTTTTGTTAAATCAGACCATTTAATATAAAGTATGGCCATACCACCAAGGGAAGCAATAATATTTTGATTGTAAAAAATTAGTTGTATTAATAAGAAACCTGCTTTTTATGTTTTCCGGTATTTTAATTAACATTAAGGATGGTAGAAATCAGAGATGGCAAAATAGAAGATATCCCTCAGGTATTCGAATTGGTAAATGAATTAGCAGTTTACGAAAAAGCTCCCCATGAGGTCGATAACTCGATCGAAGAAATGATAAAAGACGGTTTCGGTGATAATCCGTCATTTGGATTAATTGTTGCTGAAGACACGTCGATAAACAAAATAATAGGCATCGTTATTCACTACATCAGATATAGTACTTGGAAAGGCCGATGTTTATATCTTGAAGATTTAATCGTGACCGAAAAACGTCGTGGAGAAGGTCATGGGTTGAAGCTTTTCAATGCTTATGTTGAAAAGGGGCAGCAATTAGGCGTTAATCAAATGATGTGGCAGGTATTAGACTGGAACACTCCGGCAATAGAATTTTATAAAAAGCTCGGGGCTAATATTGAAACCGAATGGTATAACTGCAAACTTGAAAAAGACGGAATAGAAACCTTTTTTAATAACAAAGCCACCAAATAATGGTGGCTTTTGATTAGTTTACTAATTGGGTCAGCTTCATTGCTACTCCCATATTTCCATCGATCTTGATTTTTCCACTCATTACTGCCATCATCGGGTTTAAATTCCCTGTAATCAGCTTCTCAAAATCATTTAGTTTCATTTTAATGTTACAATCTGCTTCCTTATCTTCATTAGTAACTTCCATTGGCTGCTGATCACCATCAACATGTATAACGCCTTCGGGAAAAGTAAATTTGATTTTATTTCCTAATGGCTCTGAAGATTTAGCTGCTTTTGATTGAATAAACTCAGTTGCTTTATTGAAATCCATCTTTTGTATTAATTAATTAAATGCACCACTAATTTAGTATGCATGTCGAATATTAGCTAATTCTACTCCAATTAAATACGTTTTTTTGCTGTGACTCGACTTGTTTTCGAATCAGGTAATTTTCTTTTAAGGTCAGGTCCGGGTCGGTTTTCATCAGGCTGGAAGCTGCTTCTTTTGCTAGTTGGACAATTTTCCCATCCTTAGCTAAATCTGATACTAAAAGATCGAGGACCCCACTTTGCTGGGTACCCATTAGGTCTCCGGGTCCTCGTAACTGCAGGTCCACATCAGCTATTTCAAAACCATCAGTCGTTCTTACCATAGTATCTAGTCTCTTTCTGGCCTCTTTACTTAACTTGTAACTTGACATTAGTACGCAATAACTTTGTTCAGCTCCACGTCCTACCCTACCTCTTAATTGATGTAATTGTGCAAGACCAAATTTTTCTGCATTCTCAATAACCATCACCGTAGCATTTGGAACATTGACGCCAACTTCGATTACAGTAGTAGCCACCATAATCCTGGTCTCTCCCTTTACAAACCGCTGCATTTCAAAATCTTTATCTGCGGGCTTTTGTCTTCCATGAACAATGCTGATCTGATAATCCGGAAAAGCTCTTGAAATACTTTCAAAGCCATCCATCAGATCTTTATAATCTAATTTTTCTGATTCTTCGATGAGGGGATAAACAATATATACCTGTCTGCCTGCTTCAATTTCCTTTTTAAGAAAAGCATTTACTTTTAACCGGTTTGCATCATATTGATGGATAGTTTTAATCGGTTTTCTTCCTGCTGGTAATTCATCTATAGAAGAAATTTCCAAATCACCATATAAGGTCATTGCCAGGGTCCTGGGTATTGGGGTTGCAGTCATAACAAGAATATGTGGAACTGCCCTGGTGTTTTTTTGCCAAAGCTTCGCTCGTTGTGCTACTCCAAACCTATGCTGCTCATCGATAATTACCAGGCCAAGATTTTTAAACTGAACAGTATCTTCTATTAGGGCATGTGTTCCGACCAAAATATTCAACTCTCCGGACATGAGGTTTTCATGAATTCGGGTTCTTTCACTTTTCTTTGTCGATCCTGTAAGTTTTTCTATTGATATTCCCAGCTCATCTGCAAAAGGCTTTAGTCCCCTGTAATGTTGATCTGCAAGAATTTCCGTTGGAGCCATAAGCGCGCATTGGGCATTATTATCAATCGCTAACAATGCTGAAACAAATGCAACGATTGTCTTTCCACTACCAACGTCTCCCTGAAGCAACCTGTTCATTTGCTTTCCGGATTTAAGATCGCGGTATATTTCTTTTATTACCCTTTTTTGAGCATTCGTTAACTCAAATGGAAGGTGATTTTCATAAAACTCAGTTAAGAGATTTGTTTTGTCAAGAACCAGCCCTTTAAATGCATCCTGCCTGTGCAATTTGAGTTTCATTAGTCTCAGCTGAATATAAAACAGCTCTTCAAATTTCAATCTGTAACGAGCCAGCTGAAGTTTATTCTGATTTGCGGGAAAGTGAATATGCCTGATGCTTTCTGCCTTTCCCGGTAGATTGTAATCACCTCTTAATTTCTCAGGAAGGGTCTCAGGAATTTCATTTAAAGCTCGTTGTAATAAGTTTCGAACAATCTTTGAAATTCCTTTACTGTCGAGATATTTTCGCCTGAGAAGTTCAGTGCTGCTATACACCGGTTGCAGGCCTTTCTGTTTGTCTGCGGTAGCTTCTGATTCAAACTCGGGATGCGCAATACTAACTTTGCTGCCATATCGGGCTACTTTACCATAAACTATATAGTTAACTCCGGGTTTTAATGCTTTTTTCACCCAGTTAACCCCTTGAAACCAGGTTAATTCAAGGTTCCCGGTGTGATCTCTAAACTCTGCAGATAATCTCTTTTTTCTTCCTTCTCCTACCATGTCAAAATATCTAATTGATCCACGCAACTGTACAGTTTCTCCTTCTTTATAATAGCAATCGGAAACGGTATGAAACACTGATCGGTCCTCATAGCGAAAAGGATAATACTGTATGAGGTCTGCGTATGTGAAGACCCCTAGCTCCTTACCTAAAAGTGCCGCTTTTTGAGGCCCTACCCCTTTTACAAATTCAATGCTGGTTTGAAAAAATTTTGACATGCATCAGGAAAAATTCTTTGCAGGTCATAAAATTACATCAATCATTGGATAATAAAAGAGATCCGCTATCAAATAGATTTTGGATTGCATCATCAATATCTGAAAAATTGTACGGGTTGATTAACCAGATAAGAAGACGTTCATCTTTAATTTCTACCGGAAACACCCTGAGATTAACGACAGTATCTTTAGACATCCCGCTTAGTTCAATTTCAATTTTCTTATTCTCAGATTGGCTAAATCTCACAGTATTTAGGTAATCAGAAACTTTTTGTCGGTCTCTTTTGGTTATATAATCAAATACCTTTTCTTCTGGATCATTTGTGCCTATTGTATTTTTAAACCAGGTGTTTGCAAACCTTATATTTTTCATGCTGTCAGTAATGACTAAGCCTTTAAATATCTTTTCGATAACTTTAATTGCAGCCGAATCTGCCAGATCCGAGGATACTGGTTTGCCAACAGACTTATTTTTTGATTCCAATAATTCCTGATAATATTCAAGAGTCTCTCTTCGCTCTCTTTGTAAGGAAGACAAGTGAAGCTCTGAGGCTAATCGTGTTCCAAATTCCTGAAGTAACTTCTCAGTTATTTCGTTGGTTCGCTTTAAAAATCCTAATTCTAAAATTCCTTCAACTTTATTCTCATGAATTAAGGGAATAATAATCAGGTAAGCTGGTTTAACCTCACCCAGGCCGGAAGTAATATTCATATAATCAGAAGGAATTTCCGTGCGGTAAATCGGTGTTTTCTCAATCCATACAGCTCCTAATAATCCCTGACCTTTGCTAAAAGAGTTTGAGACATATTTCTTCCTTGAAAACGCATAACAGGATATCATCTTCATTTCCTCCAATTCGTTTTCTTCAGATAAACTGTAAATAGCCCCCAGTTTCGCGTTTGAAATTTCAACAATCGACTTTAGAGTATCGACATAATTATCATCACCAGTAGTTTTAATGGTTGCTAATAACTTATTAAGTTGCTCTGAATACCAATTTCTTTTTTCAATTTCTTCTGAAGATTTTTCGAGTTCCTTTTGAGCATTTCTGGAAGCCAGAAGGCTTTCTTCCACAGATAAATACATATTACGAAAGCTTTTCACCAGGCTACCCAGCTCATCGTTTTTGTAAAGTTCTTCGAACATGTTCTTTTCCAGCTTCTCCCCAATGTTATATCCTTTTATTAACTCGTTTAGCTTTTTGACCGGCTTAGTAATTACTTTATTAAATCGGTTGGCCAAAATGAATGAGAAAACCAGAAATGATATAAGGGAACTTATTATTATAATTCTGTTTGTGTTCTGCCTTCTGTTGATAATAACAGACAGTTTGTGCTCGATTTCGCTAATTACCGGTGCAAAAGATGCTCTGGCATATGCTAATTCTCCTCTTAAACCGTCGTTTTTTGTAAGGCCAATTTCCTTTTCAATATCGACTATATCAATAAAATGCTCAACGTAATTATCTATAATGCGGATTTTATACGCACCACTGTCACCATCATTGGTATTGATATAATTCTTAAATTTTTGAGAGGTAGAGTTTATTTTATCGATATAAGAAAGGTCTTTTCTTAACATGAAGTCTTTCTCATGTCTTCGTAATGATAAAGCAAAAATTTGCTCCTGTGTATCATCAAGAGCCTGAAGATCATGGACATAGTCTCGCATTACTCCTTCGAGACCATAATCTTTAAAACCGCGAAAATGAATTTTTGAAACTAGCTTTTGTAAGGTCTGGCTATAGGTAACCACAGCTTGTTTTAAGTTTTGTGTTTCTCGAAACAGGTCTTCTGATCGAATAATTTCAGATGCCAGCATCGAATCCAGAAGTCTTGCTGATTTTTTGAGGTTCTGATTTGCAAGAATTATTTCGCTACTGCTTTTTGTTTTAAGAAACTTTTCATCTTTTCTGCCTTCAAGCATAAATCTGGATTGAGCGTGGGCAGCAGTCTCGACGTAATAACTCGCTTTATTAAAAGCTTTTTCTACTTGATTTAGTTTGTTTATTTCCTGACGATTGATCAATAATATCACTCCTATGATCAACACAATTGAAATAAACCCAAAAACGTATAATAAAATTTTAGCTTGCAGGCTCTGTTGAATCTTTGCCTTCATCTCTATCCCCTTGAATTAGTTTAAAAAATCAAATTCAAAAATAGAGCTGTAAGATTACGGTGTAATTTCGCCTAATTTAAGAAATTGTTAATATTAGAAGTCTTCATCGAGAATTTCATCCAGATCAAATTTTTCACCAGCAAGGGCAAGGTTAACACTAAAAATTTGATCAGCTACACGCTCTAATCCCTGGTAAATATCTCTGAACAGAATACCTGATTTAACCTCATAAGTAGGGTCTTCAACAACACGCATTTGTGATTTGCGTATTTTCTTTCTCAGTTTGTTGATTTCCTGTTCTTTCTTTCTGGCTTCTTTTATATCGATTGAAAGAGAACCTTTTTCAAGGTTATTCAGCATGATATCAAAGGCTTCTTCCACATGGTCTGATAATTCAGCCAGTTTTTTCTTTTGCTTATTATCCAGTGATAATTTCTTTTTATACAGGCGATGTATGTTTTTGGAGATTTCTAAAATACTATCTCCTACTCTTTCAAGATCATTGGTAACGCTATGGATTATCACAACTTTTGCAGAGGTATCAACATTCAGTCTTCCTTCAGAAAGCCTGACAAGATATGCTGTAATCTCTTCCTCGAACCTGTCCGTCAGGTCTTCCATTTTTTCTATTTTTTCATAGAAGGCCAGGCTTTCCTTAGTTTTAGCACTTTGCTGCTGATCTTTGAGCTTGGTAAACATTTTACGGGTTATCGCTCCAAAGCGTGAAAGTTCTTTATGAACTTCGATCAATGAAAATTCCGGAGTACGCATCACCTCACTACCGATATAAGATAATCGGAATTCTTCTTCTGCCTCTGCAGTAGCTTTAGCCGGAGTTAGCCTTACCACCACTTTTTCTATTTGATTTACGAACCAAATTAGAAGAAAGGTATTCGTAATATTAAATAAAATATGAAATAACGTAAGAGCCCAGGTCACTGACTTAACAGCGACAAAAGGAGAAGGCTGCTGGAACCAATTAACCATTATATGATCCACTAAATTTAAAAATGGATAGTATAATAAAAGCATCCAGATAACACCAAAAATATTAAATATAAAATGCGCTCGCGCTGCTCTTTTTGCATAAAGATTTCCGACTGTGGCTGCTATATTAGCGGTTATAGTTGTACCAATATTCTCTCCTAATACCAATGCTGCAGCGATATCAAAAGTAATCCATCCCTGGTCGCACATAATTAGTGTAATGGCCATTGCTGCACTCGAAGACTGAACAACTATTGTAATCAGAGTACCTATAACAATAAATAGAAGGACACTGCCATAACCCATGTCACTTACGTTCTGAATCCACTCAAGAGCTTCAGGGTTTTGCTGTAGATCGGGGACACTGTTTTTAAGAAGGTCAAGGCCCATAAATAAAATTCCAAATCCGAATAGAAAATCCCCAAGGGACTTATATTCATTTCTTTTGGAAAACATTAAAGGCAGACTGATTGCAATTATGGCAAGGGTATAATCTGAGATGCTAAATTTAAATCCGAAAAAGGTAATTATAACCGCTGTGACTGTAGTACCTATGTTGGCACCCATAATAACGCCGATTGCCTGCCTAAGAGTTAGTAAGCCTGCATTAACAAAACTTACTATCATTACCGTGGTGGCTGATGACGACTGGATTAAAGAAGTTGTAACAAACCCGGTAACCACTCCTCCAAGGCGATTTGATGTCATATAACCTAAGATGTTCTTAAGCTGATCTCCCGCAAGGTTTTGAATACCTTCCGACATCACCTTCATTCCATATATAAAAATTCCCAGAGACCCCAGGATTGCAAATAAGTCTAAAATACCAAATTGCATACTATCGATTTCTTTACAGCTGCAAATCTAAACATAGAATTGGAAAACCAATGATTAAATTATTGTTAATCCAGACTTGTTAATTAACATTTAGTTAACATTAAATTTAAAAACCAGTGATTTATCCCTTTTGAACATAATTAAGGGAGGATTTGTTAACATTTATTTTATCTTCCTGCTGAATATGATTTAACAATCATAAATTATCTTTGCAGCCATTACTTTGGAAGTATTCTATCAATGAACAACAAAAAAGTCCATACTTATTACGCAATAATCATTGCCAGCCTTATAATATTCTTTTTTACACTGAATATTATGGCTTCATCACTGCGTTTATTAAGCCAGGACACAATTAATTCTTTGATAGAAGCGACAAGTAACCCTTTTATCGGGCTTTTTATTGGCCTTATCTCGACAGCAATTATTCAAAGCAGTTCCGCGGTAACCAGTATTATAGTAACAATGGTTGCAGCGGGTACGATCAGCTTCCCTAGTTCTATACCGATTATTATGGGCGCAAATATTGGAACCACTCTCACGAGTACCCTCGTTTCAATAACTTTTGTAAACCAGAAAAATAAGTTTAGAAGAGCGATTGCTGCTGGTACAGTCCACGATATGTTTAATATTCTGGTAGCGGCAATTTTATTCCCGTTAGAAATGACTACCGGATTATTAAGTCAGTTGACTCAAATGATCTCAAACTCAATTCAGGTTCAAAGTAGTAAACTGATCTTTACTAATTTTTCCTTCATTACAAGTAAGAATGTTGTTTCATCTTTTATTCTTAGCTGGTTTGACAGTTACATTTTATTATCAGTGCTTTCCTTTATTTTATTACTGGTTACAATTAAGCTTCTAGCTAAATACGGTAGCCTTGTATTGATTGGGGAATCTAAGGAAAAAATGCAGAAGTACTTTTTCACAAATCCTTTCAGATCATTTATCTGGGGCACGGTGATAACTGCAGGAGTACAAAGTAGTTCGGTAACAACTCCTTTAGTTGTTCCATTGGTTGCTACGAGAAAGATTTCAATGAGCCAGGGTTTTGCCTTCGTAATGGGTGCAAATATAGGTACGACAATCACTGCTCTGTTAGTAGCGATTTTTACAGGTGGTGCCGCGATCAATGTTGCTGTTGTTCATTTATTATTTAATTTATTTGGGGTCATTTTATTTTTACCAAATAAGATGTTCAGGCAGATCCCTGTTGTATTAGCAGAAAAATTAGGTAAGCTTACCGGGCAGTACCGAATTGCCGGGTTTATCTATATTATTTTTATATTCTTTTTACTTCCCTACACCCTGATTTATTTTTCTCAAAAATCAGATAACTCTGCAATCAATGACAGAATTGGTTCATATCACGAACAAAGAGTAGATAACTACTAGTTACCAGATAACGTCTTTCTTGCAGTCCCGAATAATTTTCATTAATATCAAGTAGAGTATAATATTGTGGGCTAACTTTATATAAAATAATCAATCGCCAACATGTACAAATCTCTCATTGAAGCATTCAATCGATTCATAGAAAATAAGGTTGAGCTGGTTAAGCTTGATATTGAGCAAAGAATAGCATTGCTAATTACGCATGCTGTTGCGATCATGTTTTTTATAGGGATGCTCTCTCTATTTATCGTGTTTTTTAGTATACTGGTAGCTCTAGCTATATCTACATGGGCTGAAAGCTTACTAATTGGGTTTGGCTCAGTTAGCCTGATTTATGCCATACTAGCTGTAGCTGCATATTTCATTTCCCAGTCTTCTTCATTTAAGAAAAAATTAAGAGATAACATGGTCGAATTATTTGATAGTAATATTTAAAAAATATGGATAGCGATAAAAAAAAGGAACAGTTAAAAAATAACTCAGATTACTACCGTTATTTAATGGAAGAGGAGCTTGATGAAATTATGGAGGAAGCCGAAGTTTGGGGTAAACGTGCACTTATCGCAGGAGGAGCTGTTTTAACGGCATACCTAACATATAAATTACTGAAAGGAAAAAAAGATTCTGACGAAACAGAGCTGGAAGCTGATACGGATTCTGCAAAGGTTATAAATGTTGATAAAAAGGTTAAAAAGGATGATTTTTCAATTTGGAAAGCATTAAAATATCAGGCAGGAATATTTGCTCTTGCCCTGGCAAAAGAAAAGATCAACGAGTTTCTGGAAAAAAATTCTGACGAATCAGATAATCCCGTAGCAAAAGAAAACAATGAACAATAAGGAATTATATAAGGACCTCACCGATAAAGTTAATAAGAGAATTAAGTCATTTGCGGTTCTAATCGACCCGGATAAGATTGATTCATCAGCAAAGCTCAATCAGCTCATAATGATGGCCGTTGAAAATAAGGTCGATTACTTCTTTATCGGAGGAAGCCTGATGATGCACCAAAACTTATCCTGGGTTGTTTCAGCTATTAAAGAAGGCTCTAATATTCCAGCGATTTTATTTCCTGGCAACAATCTTCAGCT
This sequence comes from Mangrovivirga cuniculi, assembly GCF_005166025.1. Classification (NCBI taxonomy): domain Bacteria; kingdom Pseudomonadati; phylum Bacteroidota; class Cytophagia; order Cytophagales; family Mangrovivirgaceae; genus Mangrovivirga; species Mangrovivirga cuniculi. The sequence continues at coordinate 505,459 of NZ_CP028923.1, read as the reverse complement.
TGATCCTCATGCTGATGGCCTCTTATTGCTTTCACTAATTTCCGGAAGAAATCCTGAGCTTCTGATCGGTCAACATGTTTTAGTTGCTCCGGTATTGAAAAAAAGTAAAATAGAAATTATCAGTACTGGTTATATGCTTATTCATAGTGGTAAACCAACCGCAGCGGGTTATATGAGTCATAGTCAGCCTATTCCTTCGGATAAGCCGGATATCGCTGCCAGTACAGCTATGGCCGGTGAACTTCTTGGACAAAAAGTGATTTACCTGGATGGTGGAAGTGGTGCTGAAAAGCCAATACCTCCTCGAATGATCAAAATGGTAAAAAAATCTATCGAAATTCCTTTAATTGTCGGTGGGGGTATAACCAATAAAGAGAAAGCTCTACAGTGCATAGAATCGGGTGCAGACGTAGTGGTAGTTGGTAACGGGATAGAAAAAAACCCCGGCCTGATGACCGAGGTTGCTAATATTGTTGAGCGTTATAACCATTCTTTAAACGTTCATAACTGATTCTCTTCTTCTCATTTTACCTGCCGGAATTCCGAACATCATTTTAAATCGTCGGCAGAAATAGGCTGTATCTTTATAACCAACCTCTTTACCTATTTCACGAATACTCTTTTTAGTAGTTCTCAATAGGTTAACTGCCTGTTCCATCCGTTGATATTCGATGTAATCCTGAGGATTAATACCTGTGAGCATTTTGAAGTATTGTCCCACATAATCTTCAGATACATTTGCAACATTCGCTAATATTCTGTTAGAAAGATCTCCACCAATGTTTTCCTTGATAAACGCAAAGATGTCTAGAAGTCGCGGGTCTTTAAAATAAGTTACATTTGTTGCTAACTGCTCAATGAATAACTCATTTCTGAAAATATATCTAATTACTTCAACCACAAGAAGATCCGTATTAACTTTTATCAGACGATCTCTTCCCGGAAGCTCATTACTTTGTTCCTCAATAATCTCTTCTATCAGATTAGATAATTTTTCATCATTTCTGATAATAAAAGGAGGTATATCTAGAGAAGCGAAAAAGTTAACCGAGTCAAACACCTTAGCAGTAAAACTTATGCTGCTAAAATAAGTGTCATCGCTATTCGACGGTGAAAATAGTTCGCGTCCTGATTTTAAGTAATTCTCCTTTAAGTTTAAAAAGTCATCACTTTTAACCTGGTCTGCAGGTTGTGGACCATACGTTATCGGTACACCTTTACCGCCGGGAACAAAAAGTATTTCTCCTTCTCTGAGAGTTTCGATTTCATCTTCCCCGAACGAAATTTCACCATGACGTAGTTTTAGAATAGTGTTTTCTACATCGTACAGATTTTTCACAGTAACAGATCTAAGTACTTCTATGTTTTTAGCACTTAAAAACTTTACCGATAACGATTCGATAATCTTATTATAATCCTCCATAAGCCCTGAAAAGGCGGGGTTTTAAACCGCCTTTGATTGTATCTATTAAAAAATTCAGCACCAAAGTAAAAAAAATACTTGAACTCTCAAATTGTAATTTTACAGATTAATGTGTCATGTAAGAAAACAATGAAAGTTATAATTGTACTTTATCATTATTTCAGCACATCTCGAGCAATAACGATCTTTTGGATTTCAGATGTGCCCTCGTAGATTTGGGTAATTTTTGCATCTCGCATTAATCTCTCTACATGGTATTCTTTAACGTAACCATATCCTCCATGTACCTGCACTGCTTCAACAGTTACATCCATCGCTACCTGAGAGGCATACAATTTAGCCATCGCGGCTGCCCGCGCATAATTTTGTCCCTGGTCCTTCTGGTAAGCGGCCTCAAGACACATCCATCTGGCAGCATTTATCGTTGTCGCCATGTCAGCGATCTTAAACTGAATTGCCTGATGTTTTGCTATTTCTTTCCCAAAAGCCTTGCGTTCATTCGCGTATTTTATTGATAACTCGTATGCTCCCGAAGCGATACCTAAAGCTTGAGCAGCGATACCAATTCTTCCACCATCGAGTGTAGACATGGCAAATTTGAACCCGAAGCCATCTTCGCCAACTCTGTTTTCTTTCGGTACTTTTACATCCTGAAACATCAAAGAGTGAGTATCAGAACCTCTGATGCCTAATTTATCTTCTTTTTTGCCTACAGTGAATCCTTCCATTCCCTTTTCAACTATAAGACAATTGATTCCCTTATGTCCGAGTTCGGGATTTGTTTGAGCCATAACAAGATAAACAGAAGCGTTACCACCATTGGTTATCCAGTTTTTAGTTCCGTTAAGAAGATAGTAATCACCTTTATCTTCAGCTGTCGTTCTTTGAGATGTTGCATCAGAACCAGCTTCAGGCTCGGACAGACAGAAAGCACCAATTATTTCTCCGGATGCAAGAGGCTTTAAATATTTTTCCTTTTGCTCTTCAGAGCCATATTTTTCAAGACCCCAGCATACAAGAGAGTTATTTACAGACATGATAACACTTGCTGAAGCATCAACTTTAGAGATTTCTTCCATTGCCAGGACATATGAAATAGTATCCATACCTCCTCCGTTATATTTAGGGTCAACCATCATTCCCAGAAATCCGAGTTCACCCATTTTTTTAACTTGCTCTGCAGGAAATTCCTGGTTGGTATCTCTATCTATTACTCCAGGTAATAAATCGTTTTGTGCGAAATCACGTGCTGCGTCTCTTACAGCTATTTGTTCTTCAGTAAATTGTAGTTGCATTCGTACGTAAGATTAATGTTCTTAATTGAAGGGTAGCGAATTTAATACTTTTAATCTCTTGAACCCAAAAATAATGAAATATAATACATCAAAGTCACCAGAGAGGCTATTGCGGCAACTACATAAGTCATTGCAGCCCACTTTAAAGCATCCTTTGCCATATCATATTCTGATGTTGTAACAATGTTTCGGTTTTTCACCCATGCTAAAGCTCTTTTGCTGGCATCAAATTCTACCGGTAAAGTCACTAAAGAAAAAAGGGTCATTACGCTATAAGCACCAATGATGATCAATAATATGCTTTGAAAAGGAAAGCTGTTAAATAAAAATGCGCCTCCGAATATAGATGCAATAACTACTATATTGAGAATTTTAGCACTAACATTCTGAATTGGAACCAATGCAGACCTCACTTTTAACATGCTATAGGCATTTGCATGCTGAACAGCATGTCCGCATTCGTGCGAAGCAACTGCTGCTGATGCAGCACTATTGCCATGATATACAGCTTCACTAAGATTAACTGTTTTATGTGCAGGGTTATAATGATCAGTTAATTCCCCCTGAACACAGGTAACTTTCACATCGTGAATGTTATTATCAGCTAGCATTAGTCTGGCGATTTCAGCTCCGGTTAGTCCATTTTGAAGACCAATCTTTGAATATTTTTTAAACTTCGATTTCAGTTTTTGGCTTACTGCAAAACTTATAATACCAAAAACGATAAAAATTATCCAGATCATTTTTTTATGAGTTTAAAGTCTTTTAATCTTTTCAATAATGTTGGTGGTAGAAAACCCTTCTACTAATTCAATTGTTTCTACTTTACCACCATTCTCAATTACGAAATCTGCTCCAACAATGTTGCTAATATTGTAATCTGCTCCTTTAATTAATGTAGTTGGCTTAAGAGACATTATTAATTCAAGAGGAGTGTCTTCTTCAAAGAAAACCACCATATCAACAAAACCAAGAGCTGCTAAAACCTTGGCCCTTGCATACTGATTTACTATGGGTCTTTCCTTTCCCTTAATATTTCTTACACTGGAGTCAGAATTTAATCCAATAATGAGCTTATCGCCTTTTTCAGAAGCTTTTTCAAGATATTCAACGTGACCTGCATGGATCAGATCAAAGCACCCATTTGTAAAAACCACCTTATTACCGGCTTTTTTCCAGCCTGCAACAATTTCTGAGGCCTTATTCCGATCGGACAGTATTTTCTTCGACGACTTCGTTGACATTTTTTCTGTGAATTTTAATCTGGGCATAAATTAAACTGACAAAACCTGCCAGAATGGTCACCAAAGTTAAAAAAGAATGAAAAATAAAAGTAAACCCTTTGGCTTCACTTTGATCAATTTGATATAGTATCGATAATCCAAGGGGTACGAGTACATGATAAGAACCAATTCCTCCCGGTAGTGGTAAGGTCATGGCTATGCCTCCTATTGTAAAAACAGATAGTGCTGCTACGAGGCCCAGTTGATTGGTTTCAGGAAATGCCTTCATTACAGCATAGGTCATCAAATAGTATAAAACCCATATTAAGATACTATAAATTATAAACAGTGCTCGTTTTTCCAATCGTAATATAGATCCAATTCCATCTCTTATGCCTATTAGTAAATTCTTGATTTTTCCAGCAATCTTATTATAAAAATCCGGTTTTACTTTTTTAACGAAAAAAATCAATACAAACAATAAAGCTATACCCGCCAGTGCAATAAATAAGAGGTTTGATGAAAAGGAATTTCCAACTCCAACGTATTCGAGAATTTTACTCTCCTTTATAAAGAATAAAAGCTTTTCAAATTCAATGAAAAACGAAGTTCCTATTAATAGGAGAAGAAACACCAAGTCAGCGGCCCTTTCAGCTATAACAGTTCCGATTGAAACATTAACAGGCACTTTTTCCAACTTGTTGAGCATATAACACCGGTATAGCTCACCCCCTCTTGGTATAAGAAGGTTGACAATATATCCGGACATAACCGAATGATAGCTATTAGAAAAAGAAATTTTATAATTGAGTGGGGCATTTAATAATTTCCATCTTTCTGCTCTGATCATGTGGCTTAAAAGAATTAAACCACCAGAAAGAAATAAAGGCAGCTTATTCGTTTCCTGCCATAAGCCCCAAATATAATCTGATTTAGACTGGCCTGGAGCTGTTTCTATCGTATCATAACTTAGATAAAACAGCAATCCTGCCAGGCCGAAAGATACCAGCAGATTAATAAAAAATTTAATGCGTTGCTTAGTCAATCCTAGTTAGCCTTATTGTTGTGATCAGGGAAAACCAATACAGGTTTATGGTCTTTTGCTTCTTCAAAAGGGAGGATGCAATATGAAATTATAATAATTATATCACCTACCTGAACTTTTCTTGCTGCCGGACCATTCAGACAAATTTCGCCAGTTCCTCTTTTACCTTTTATTACATAAGTCTCCAGCCTTTCACCATTATTTATATTTACGATCTGAACCTTTTCATTTTCAATTAGGTTTGCAGCATCCATCAAATCTTCATCCACAGTAATACTTCCCACATAGTGAAGTTCTGCCTGTGTCACTTTTACTCTGTGAATTTTGGATTTAAGTACTTCGAGTTGCATGTCGTTTAATTATCAATTACAATATTATCTATAAGCCTGACATCTCCAACATAAGCCGCTACACAAAATGCTACCTGGCTTTTCAGGTCTTCACGAGAATTAACGATTTCAAACGCTTCTGGTTCGACCGCTTCAAAATATTCTAGTTTCAGAGAGCCAAAATTGCCAAAATTTTCTTTAACTGCACTCTTTATTTTAGCTAATTCTTCACCTTTTTCCCACATTTGACTGGCAATCTTCAAATTTTTGTAAAGTTGAAGCGCCTCATCTCGTTCATTTGAGTCAAGCCTCACGTTTCTGCTTGACATTGCCAGGCCCGTTTTTTCTCTGACAGTATTCACTCCTATTATATCAATATGATAGTTGAGAGATAATACCATCTTCTTTATTAATTGCAATTGCTGGAGATCTTTCTTTCCGAACAAGGCAATATCCGGCCTGATAATATTAAATAATTTACTGACGATTTGAAGAACCCCCTTAAAGTGGCCTGGTCTGAAAGATCCTTCAAGAATTTCTGCTGAGGGCCCTGGATCAATAGAAACGTTATATCTGTTATTATAAACCTCTTCACTTGAAGGCATGAAAAGAATATCACAGCCTGCCTCTTTTAATGCTTCAATATCTTCCTCAGGTGTCCTTGGATATTTTAATAGGTCATTCGGATCATTAAACTGGGTAGGATTGACAAAAATGCTGGCGACTGTCAGGTCCGAATGTTTTTTAGATTCTTTAATTAAAGAGACATGGCCTTGATGCAGGGCGCCCATTGTCGGAACAAATCCGAGTGTCTGATTTTTGGGCTGAGCCATCCACCATCTACTATATGTCTCAATCGATGAAAATACCTTCATTTAAATTTGCTTTGGCATAATAAGCCGCAAATTTACGTGAACTTAATAATTTATTTGAAAAACAACAGAAAAAAATGTATTTTTGTGTTTTGAAAAGAATAAAACCATCCTTGAATACAAATATGTCGAAGCTTAGAATCCTTTATGTTGCAAGCGAAATTAATCCTTTTTTACAAACCTCCAAAGTAGCTGATTTTGTCAGAAAACTTCCTCAGGCAATGCAGGAAAGAGGTATGGAGATCAGGATTTTGGTGCCAAGATTTGGGACAATCAATGAAAGAAAGAACAGATTACACGAGGTTGTAAGATTGTCCGGGATTAACATCTCTATCGGCGACGAAGAAAAACCACTGGTTATAAAAGTGGCTTCAATTCCAAATGCGAAACTTCAGGTTTATTTTATAGACAATGAAGACTATTTTCATAGAAAGAGCGTTTTCCATGATAAGCAGGAAAAGTTTTTCGAAGATAATGACGAAAGAGCGATCTTTTTCTGCAAAGGTGTATTGGAAACAGTAAAGAAACTTGGTTGGGCTCCTGACATTGTTCACTGCAATGACTGGATCACAAGTTTAATTCCAATGTATTTGAAAACAACTTATAAAAATGATCCTATTTTTAGTGGTGCAAAAAGCGTTTTCACAATTTATAACAATAACTTTACGCATAAATTTGGTGAAGACCTTGTTGAAAAAGCCAGGATGATTGATATTGACGACGAAAAATTAAAGCATCTGAAAACAGGTGATTTTGCAGGGTTTATTAAAACCGGAATCACTTATGCGGACGTCGTGATTAAAGCAGAGGAAAATTATAATGAAGAACTCAAAAAACTTTTTGAATCTGAAAACATTAAAGAAATCAATAACGAGGAAACCCTCATTGATTCATACTATGATCTTTACAATGAACTTGCAGTTTAATAAAAACTTTTTCACTAAAGGGCCGGCATTATTATGTCTGGCCCTTTTGTTTTTTTCGGCTTGTGAAGACCCTACAGAGGTGGGTCTGGAAATAGACCAGAATATTGGAAGGCTTCAAACTTTAGTTAGAACAATAGACCTTGACCTGAAACAGGTTCAAGTTGATTCTGTGATCACTAGCAGGAGCCTGGAAACACCTATTGGAACTTATATAGATCCGCTATTTGGAACTATTGAGTCCATAGGATATTACAGTCCTAATCCTCCGGCGGTATCCTCTTTTGAAGACCGTTTTGACGAAACATCAATTCTGGACTCAATTAAAATGTTCATCCCCCTATCGAAAAAGCTTGACCCAAGTAGTAATGAGACAGGCAGATTTAAAGTTCACGAGTTAACTGAAATTTATCCGGATGAAAGATTATTCAGATATACTTCTGATCACCTTCAATATGATCCGACGATTCTTGGAGAAAGCGTTGTCATAGATGAAACCGACACAACTCAATCAGGAGATGAGATAGTTACTTCAGCTAACCTTACTTATAACCTGTCAATGGATTTTGGTCAAAAGCTTTTTGACGAAGCGGTCAAAAAGGAGAATGGAGCTTTTGCAGATACAACCTCTTTTAAAAACTTTTTTAAAGGTTTATCGATAGTTCCTGACGAGATGGAAAATGCAGCTTATTTTATAAATAACACTGGAAATCCGAGAATAACTCTCTATTTCAGGAATGATTCTAATGATTCAACCTCTCAAGCATTTACTGTATATCTTACCATCCAATCGGTGGGCGATTATCACAATGCCTTAAATATTGATAGAAGCGGTACTGATCTGTCCACGATTCCTGCATTCGAAAATTATGAAGGATCACCGATAAACGACAACTTATATATTCAGCCAATAACTGGTCTGGCAACTAAACTTGACCTGACTGATTACAGAAGTTTTGTCGATAGTCTCAATAGTACAGAAATCGTAGGGTTTCAAATAAACCATGCGACTATTTCTATCGATGATGTACCCGATGCAGAAGATGAAAAAGAAAATAATCTGATAGGTCCTCCACAAGAACCAAGTCTTTATTATGCAAGCAATAATAATAATTTGTTTTTTAGTGATCAGGATTCAACTCTCATAAGGCCTCTTGGTGTTCTTGAAGAGCAAGCATACGAAGTGCTTGTTTTTAATGCTCCTTACGAAGGTACACCAACCCTGGGAGGGCAGGAAATAGATAATTTATTTGCTCCCGTTGGACCTTTAAATTTTAATCTGAATACTTATTCCAGACCTTTAACAATGTTTTTACAATCAGAAGCACAGGACTTATTACCTGAGCATAACCTTTTAATGGTCGGGTCACAGCATCAGTTAACTAACGTTTTTAATCGAATTGTAAGTGACCGGCAAAAGATTCAGTTAAAAGTATATTATAGTATATTACAGGAATAAAATTATAATTACCATACTATGTGCGGAATAGTAGCTTATGTTGGAGAGCGCGAAGCTGCTCCTGTCATTATCAAGGGACTAAAAAGACTTGAATATCGTGGATATGATAGTGCCGGAATTGCCCTTGCTAAAAACGGAGAACTTAATGTATACAAAAAACAAGGCAAGGTAGCTGATCTTGAAAACTTTGCCGCTGGCGAAGACCTTGGTGGAAATATAGGTATTGGTCATACACGTTGGGCTACACATGGAGAACCAAACGATGTAAATGCCCACCCTCATACTGATAGTACCAGTTCTCTTGCAATGATCCATAATGGAATCATTGAAAACTATGATTCACTTAAAAAAGACCTTTTAGGCAAAGGACATATATTCAAGTCTGAAACAGACTCCGAAGTTTTTCTTCATTTCATTGAAGATATTAGAAATAGAGAAGGATGCTCGCTTGTGGAAGCAGTGAGGCTTGCTTTGAGTAAAGTAGTAGGTGCGTATGCAATTGTACTGATGGATAAAGATAATCCAGGTCAGTTGATTGCTGCCCGAAAAGGAAGTCCTTTAGTTATCGGTGTAGGAGAAAATGAATTTTTCCTCGCTTCAGATGCGACACCAATCGTAGAATATACTAACGAAGTTGTTTATCTAAATGACCAGGAAATTGCTGTCATCAATGATGGAGAACTAAATATCCGAAACATCGAGGATATTCCACTGACTCCATATATTCAGACTTTGGATATGGAGCTTGAAGCAATTGAAAAAGGTGGTTTCGAACATTTCATGTTGAAAGAAATATTTGAACAGCCGAAATCAATTGCAGACTGCATGAGGGGTCGACTTAAAGCTGAAACCGGTCATCTTGTATTAGGTGGTATTAGAGAATATGCCCATAAACTGGACAAAGCTGAAAGAATCATTATCGTAGCTTGCGGAACATCCTGGCATGCAGGCCTCGTCGCAGAATATATTTTTGAAGACTGGTGTAGAATTCCTGTAGAGGTTGAATATGCTTCGGAATTCAGATATCGTAACCCAATTATAAACGAGGGGGATATTGTTATTGCTATCAGTCAATCAGGAGAAACAGCTGATACTTTAGCTGCCATCGAATTAGCAAAGTCTAAAGGGGCTATTATATTTGGTGTTTGTAATGTAGTTGGTTCGAGCATTGCTCGATTAACTCATGAAGGTGCTTATACCCATGCCGGCCCTGAAATTGGAGTAGCCAGTACTAAAGCATTTACTGCTCAGTTAACAGTACTGGGTATGATGGCTCTGAAATTAGGCTTAAGAAGAGGCACACTAAAAGAAAGTAAGTTTCACGAACTTCTTGTTGAATTAGAAAGCATTCCTGCTAAAGTAGAAAAAGCACTGAAGTCAGACTCGCTGATTAAAAAAATCTCTGAGAAATTTAAAGATTCTAAAAACTTCCTTTACCTGGGAAGAGGTTATAATTTCCCTGTAGCCCTCGAAGGAGCATTGAAGCTTAAAGAGATCTCTTACATACATGCTGAAGGTTATCCTGCTGCTGAAATGAAACATGGACCTATTGCCCTTATTGATGAGGAAATGCCTGTTGTTTTCATTGCTACACAGGATAGTAGTTATGAGAAAATAGTTTCTAACATTCAGGAAGTTAAGGCTAGAAAAGGCAAGGTTATAGCAATTGTTACCGAGGGCGATGAAATTATTCCTCAGATGGCGGATTATACTATTGAAGTTCCTGCCACAACTGAAGAATTAATGCCTTTAGTTTCTGTTATCCCATTACAATTATTAAGCTATCATATAGCTGTTATGAGAGATTGTAATGTTGATCAACCGAGAAACCTTGCAAAATCAGTTACTGTAGAATAAGAAAATTATGGCAAAGCAAATTATACACTCTAAAGATGCACCTGAGGCGATAGGGCCATATAGCCAGGCTGTAATGATGAACGGAATGCTTTTCGTATCCGGCCAGATCGCCATCGACAGAGCCTCCGGCGAAATTCTTGATGATAATATTACTCAGGAAACCCACCAGGTTATGAAAAATCTTGAGGCAATTTTATCTGAAGCAGACATGAGTTTCGATAACATTGTTAAGTGCTCAATATTTATCAAAGATATGGGCCAGTTTAGTGATATAAATGAATGCTATGCTGCTTATTTTAAAAATGAGCCTCCAGCAAGGGAAACGGTCGAAGTAGCCAGGCTACCGAAAGATGTTAATGTTGAAATATCTTGTATTGCAGTTAAATAATGGGCGTTTTTCCAGCTAAAAATGAAACTCTGGTATCTTCATATAACATTGAAGAAGTAGTTTCAATTCTTAATAAGAGAACACATAATATAAAATATGAAGAGGTAGATGGTTCATCTGCCTCTTTCCTTTTTCAGGGGGTAATTGGTAAAAACTCCTTTCGGATAAGTAAAAAAACGGTAAAGCCTGAAAATTTTAACCCTATATTAATCGGTAAAATTGAAGCAACCTCACATGGAAGTATATTGTTCCTGAAGTACAGGCTAATGCCATCAACAAAAATGTTTTTTGCGTTTTGGACAACTATGGCTCTTGCTTTAGGTTTCTACTTTTTATTCGCAAAAGAAAATATTCTTCATGCCGGATTCGCTTTTCTTTTAGGGCTTGGCAATTACCTGATAACTGTGGTGAATTTTAATATGCATTCGCAAAAGGCACGAAAAGCCTTGTCAAGAGTATTGAATGACAAGAGTATTCATTAGGGTAATTAATAAGGTTCTGTTAATTTTGTACCCCTGAAATTTGATATAAAAATATTCCCAAAATGAGTAACGTACGCGTACGATTTGCACCAAGTCCTACAGGCCCACTTCATATCGGAGGAGTCAGGACCGCTTTATACAATTATCTTTTTGCTAAAAAGAACAACGGCACTTTCATTTTAAGAATTGAAGATACTGATCAGAATAGATATGTTGAAGGTGCGGAAGATTATATAATCCAGGCTTTAGAATGGGCAGGCTTAACACCAGACGAAGGCCCGGCTCAAGGCGGGGACTTTGGCCCTTACAGACAATCTGAAAGAAAAGACCTGTATAAAAAATATGCTGACCAGTTAGTTAATAATGGTAAGGCTTATTATGCATTTGATACTCCGGAAGATCTTGAAGAAATGAGAGAAAGATTGAGAGAAGCTAAAGTAGCCAATCAACAATACAATGCTCTTACCAGGACTAAAATGACCAACTCTCTTACACTAAGTCCGGAGGAAGTACAAAAGCGAATAGACAATGGTGACCCGTATGTAGTAAGGCTTAACGTTCCGGCTAAGGAGGAGATACGTTTTAAAGACATGATTCGTGGATATGTAAAAGTGCATGGCGGAACACTTGAAGATAAAATCTTACTAAAATCAGATGGAATGCCGACTTATCATCTTGCTAATATTGTCGACGACCATTTAATGAAAATAACTCACGTGATTCGTGGAGAAGAGTGGCTTCCATCAACACCAATTCACGTTTTATTATATAGATACCTGGGCTGGGAAGATTCAATGCCAGAATTTGCCCATCTTCCTTTACTATTAAAACCAAATGGAAACGGGAAGCTTAGCAAACGGGATGCAGATAAACAAGGGTTCCCTATTTTCCCTTTGAACTGGACTGACCCTCAAAAAAAAGAAACAAGTTATGGATATAAAGAATCTGGATATTTACCCGATGCCTTTATAAACTTTCTTTCATTATTAGGGTGGAATCCTGGAAATGACGAAGACATATTTTCTAAAGAAAGGTTGATTGAGCTTTTTGATATAAACAGAATTCAAAAAGCCGGTGCTAAGTTCGATATAGAAAAAGCAAAATGGTTTAATCAGCAATATCTGAAAGAGAGAAGTGATGATGAAATAGGCAAAGAGCTAAAAGTATTTCTGGAATCAAAAAATATTGATTGTGAGGAAGGAAAGTGTGCTAAAATAGCTTCTTTTATGAAGGAAAGAGTCACATTTATTCCTGAAATGTATACAGAGTCTAAGTATCTGTTTGAAAAGCCAACTGAATACAATGAAAAGCTAGTCCGAAAAAAGTGGAATAATGAAGCTGCTGAAATAATTATGGATTTTGCCGAAAAAATAAAAGAGGAAAACACTGAAGACCCGGCAAAATTAAAACATACACTGATGACCATTGTCGATGACCGTAACATTGGGTTGGGTAAGGTAATGCCTTGCATTCGATTGGCCTTAACCGGCCAGGGTGGCGGTCCAGACCTTATGGACATTATTGCATTTCTAGGCTTAAAAGAAAGCACAGATCGAATGATAACCGCAGTTGAAAAATTAGGATAAAATATACAGGCCGGAACAAATTAGTTCCGGCTTTTTAATTTTGGTAATATTCCGCCCACCCGGCCTTTATAGATTATATATTCCATTCCAAATTCTCTTATTAGCTTCCTTTCTTCGAGCCAAATACCAATCGGCAAATACAGTATTGAAACTATTACTATTGATAAGCTGTAAATATTAAAAGAACTGTATAACCATCCGAAAATTATTAATAACGTTCCTGTGTAAATCGGATGACGAATATATTTGTAAATGCCTGACTTAATTAAATGGCCTTTATTTTTACCTTCTTTTAAACCGGAAAATTCTTTTACAGAAATGTTTTTAAAAGAGCTTCCTAATATCAAAAGGCCAACAATTAGAGACACAACAAAAATCAGATTTGAATAAGGTAAAGTAAGGGCTTTTTCTTTTGGTAATAGAATATAAATAAGGAGAAGAATGAAAAAATGAATAGTACTGAATATCGTATAAATCAATCTGTATTGTCGTTTGCTCAGTCCTGTTAGTTTTCGAGTCTTTTCCTTAATTTGCGTGTCCGCCAGGAAACTGTGCAAGAAATAAAATATCAACCAATTTAAAATAATAATAAAAACCATTAACCCACCATTTGAATGAAAAGTACTATAAAAATCTGTTTGATCAAAGAGGGTAAAAGGCCTATTGATCGAAGAGTCCCTTTAACACCTGAACAGGCTGCAATAATTAATGAAAAATATACAAATGTAACCGTCTATTTCCAGCCATCTGATATACGTTGTTTCTCAGATGATGAATATATTAATGCCGGCATAATGCCAATGGATGACCCTTCACATGCAGATATCCTCTTAGGGGTAAAAGAAGTGCCAAAAGAATGGCTTATCGAAGATAAGACCTATTTATTCTTTTCTCACACAATTAAAATGCAGGAATATAACCGTGAACTTCTTCAAAAAATAATTGAAAAAAATATTACTTTAATTGATTATGAAGTTCTCACAAACCCCCAGGGAGCAAGAGTTGTTGCCTTCGGTCGCTGGGCAGGTATTGTTGGTGCTTACAATGGTATTCTTACATATGGAAAAAGATATAATCTATTTGAATTAAGAAGGGCTCGGGATTGTTTCGATTTAAAAGAACTCAAAAGTGAATACGCCAAAGTAGATCTGCCCCCGATAAAAATTGCTTTAACTGGAGGTGGTAGAGTATCCAAAGGAGCGATGGAGGTATTAAATGGTATGGGTATCAGAAAAATTAGCCCAGAACAATTCTTAGAAGAAAATTATGACCATGCGGTTTATACTCAACTGAGCAGCATGGATTATCATAAGAAAAAAGATGAAGGTCTTTTTAATAAAACAGAATTCCATAATCATCCGGAAAGATATTTTTCAACTTTTCTTGATTTTACAAAACATGCAGACCTACTAATTGCCGGGGCATATTGGGACCCATCACAGCCTGTATTGTTTAAACAGGAAAATATGCTTGACCGAAGCTTCAAAATAAAGGTAATAGCTGATATTACATGCGATATTGAAGGTTCAATACCATCGACAATACGACCTTCTACCATTGATTCTCCATATTACGATTATAATCAATCTGAAGGTATGGAAGAAGCTCCCTTCTCTGATGAAGCCAATGTAACAGTAATGGCAGTCGATAATTTGCCATGTGAATTGCCACGGGATGCTTCAGAAGATTTTGGCAGACAGCTTACTGAAAATGTAATTGGTGCTTTAACAAAAAATGATATAGATAATCTTGTCGTTAAAAACGCTACTATTACCAAGGGAGGTAAATTAACCAGTCGTTTTTCCTATTTACAACATTTTGTTAATGGAAAATGACCCTGTGGTTTTGGTTATAAATAAGCAGAGATTATATTAGTATCTATTAACCATGATAAATATGAATCAACCTCAGAGAGTTTTCGATGTTTTATACTTTCAACAAGTACATTATCCCAAGGATGTAGCGGTAGCAAATATTCATAACGGTAAAATTGATGCCTGGTCGACTGAAGACCTAATTAGAGAATGCCGAAGATTCGCCTTGAGGTTGCTCCAGGATGGATTGAAAAAAGACACTAAAATTGGAATTATAAGTAATAATTGTAGAGAATGGAATGTTGTGGATTTTGGTTCTCAGCATATCGGAGCAGTGAGTGTTCCTGTTTATCCTACTATTACTGCTGAAGACTATGCTTACATTTTCGGCGAAGCTGAGGTATCAATTGTTTTTTGCGAAGATAAAGAACTAGCAGATAAGGCAAGTGAAGGCTTAGAGCAGGCAGGTATCAATGCAGAAGTTATTTGCTTCTTAAAAGATCAGGGTTATAAGTATTTCTATGATTATCTGAATGAATTAGAATTAACTGACCAGTTAGTCGAGGAGTTGGAAAGCAACATCTCTGCAGTAAGTCCTGAAGATTTATTAACGATTATTTATACTTCAGGAACCACCGGAAAGCCTAAAGGAGTAATGCTCAGTCATGGCAACATTTTAAGTAACCTTATCGGTGTATCAAAAATATTTCCGAAAGTCCTTCCATCATATCAGTCTAAAGCCCTAAGCTTTTTACCACTATGCCACATTTTTGAGCGGACAGCCTCCGGGATGTATTTTTATATGGGGGTTTCAATTTATTATGCTGAATCGATTGATACAATTGGTGAAGACCTTAAATTGATCAAGCCACATTTATTTACCACTGTTCCCCGATTACTCGAAAAGGTATATCAAAAAATTGTCTCTAAAGGACGAGAGCTGTCCGGAATTAAAAAGTCCTTATTCTTCTGGGCAGTTAATTTAGCTGATGAATATAAAACAAACGGCAATAGCTCTTTCTATAAGTTTAAGCTAAAAATCGCCAGGAAAATTATTTTTTCTAAATGGCAGGAAGCGCTTGGAAATGAAATTGTATTTATCGTATCAGGTGCTGCAGCCCTTCAATCAAAAATTGCCAGAGCGTTTTGGGCGGCCGATATGCCAATACTTGAAGCGTATGGACAAACAGAAACCTCCCCTGGCGTGAGTTTTAGTCTATACGATGATCCAAAAATCGGTTGTGTAGGACCTCCTCTTGATAAAGTTGATGTTAAAATTGCCGATGATGGAGAGGTTCTGGTAAAAGGACCTAATGTAATGAAGGGTTATTATAAGCAACCTGAGCTGACGGCAAAGACTTTTAATGACGATGGTTGGTTAATGACCGGTGATATTGGCGAAATGGTTGATGGAAAGTACCTTAAAATAACGGACCGTAAAAAGGAAATGTTTAAAACGTCAGGAGGCAAATATATTGCTCCGCAGGTAATTGAGAATGCATTGAAAGAATCTCCATTTATTGAACACTGTATGGTAATAGGAGAAGGCGAAAGGTTTCCGGGAGCTATTATTCACCCTGATTTTGACACATTAACTAACTACGCACAATCTCATAATATTAGTTTTGAATCTAATTATGATCTGATTGAGAAGCCCGAAATCAAGGAATTAATGACAAAGGCTGTTGAAAAGACTAACGAAAGGTTTGCTCAATTTGAAAAAATAAAGAAACATGCTCTCGTTCCCGACGTTTGGGGAATTGAGTCAGGAGAACTTACTCCAACATTAAAATTAAAGAGAAAAGTTCTTCATGAAAGATATGAAAATCTAATCAAAGAAATTTATAAGGAAGAAAGCGATTAGCTTTTAGCATTCAAATAAGCTGCACTATTGAGTAAGAGGTAATCTTCTGCATTTTTATCTTTTTTACCTTCATATACTTCTTCAACGATCGTGCTTAACACAGCTGCAGTTTCAAGGCCGCTATCTTTTGTGATCTCAGTAATCGCTTGTGCAATAGATTTTACACTATTTAAGTCCACACTAGTTGGTTTTAAATCGGAATCAGCATCAAGCCTTTTCGGTTGTTGATTTAAAAATGAGTTCAGGTCTTTAAGAGTGCTTTTTTTAGCCATAATTAAAAAATTAAACGTGTTCCAGAATTTCCTTTGCCACAGGTAAATATTCTTTTTCAGACAATATTGTTGAAAAATTAACGAAGAGGTTCTTCATCGGAACCTTGTTTCCTAATACGATAGTTTCTAGTTCTTCTGTAGCCTGGGCAATCGTTTCTTTTCTTGTTTGAGAATGAATCCTGTTTGGAAGAACCAATATTTTTAAGTTATCATTAAATTCTCTGGCAGGCTGAAGATCTTTCACCGTTTGATATGTGACCAAAAGGTCATTTGGAGAAAGGCTTGTTGGTACAATCACAACATCAGAAGCAATACAAAGCTTTTTTATGTTTTTATCAGTTGTTTTACCCGCACTATCTACTAAGATATAATCAAGACCATCTTCTTTTAATTTTTCGATCTCCTCAATAGCATTTTCATCTAATGATGGAATGATCGGAAAAAGGTTATGTTCATTGGCTCCGGTCTTATACAACTCCATTTTTCTCAGTGTATTAAGAGTATAGTTGTTGTCCGTTTCGATCAAAGCGATCTTATGGCCCAGGGAGTGGAACATTGTTGCAAGATTAATTGCATTAGTAGTTTTTCCTGTTCCCCCTTTACGAGATATGAAAGAAATTATTTTTGTCATTATATTTCTTAAATTGCTTTCCAAATATAATAATTAGAATAAAACGACAGATATAAATGGCCGACAATAGTCAGGAAATACTTACATTAAAAAATTCTATTCAAAACAGACGTTCTGTATACCCGGTTGCTTTTACAGAAGAGCGCGTAGATGATTCAATTATAAATGAAATGCTGGAGGCAGCTAAATGGGCACCTACTCATAAATTGACACAACCCTGGCGGTTTTCTGTTTTTTCAGAAGAAGGATTACAAAAACTTGCAGATTTTCAGTCAGAACTTTACAAAAAGCTATCAACTGAACGTGGAGATTTTAAAGGAAAAACTTACGAAAAACTTAAAACAAAGCCTTTAAAATGTAGTCATATCATAGCTATCGGCATGAAAAGGGATCCGAAGGAAAGTGTTCCCGAAGTTGAAGAAATAATTTCAGTGGCCTGTGCTGTTCAAAACATGTGGCTAACTGCTTCAGCTTATAAAGTTGGTTGTTACTGGAGTACCGGAGGAGTGACCTATGAAAAAGAGGCATTAAAGTTTTTTGGTCTTGATTCTGAAGACAAACTTCTTGGATTTTTATTTATTGGTAATACTGATAAGAAATGGCCACAAAGCAGACGAACGCCGATAACTGAAAAAGTGGAATGGATAAGAAATTAGTTTCAACTCTTTTACATCTCAGGTTTCCTTTTTCGCTCTTTCTTTCCCCCATATTTCTTCTGGGATTGTTTGTTTCTGATGAAATCAATACTATAAATAGCGTTATTGGATTTATTATCTGGCACTTGCTGATCTATCCAGCCAGTAACGGATTCAATAGTTATTACGATAAAGATGAAGAAAGTATCGGAGGACTGGAACGACCTCCACAAGTGAACAAAACTCTTTTAATTGCTGCCAATATACTTGATCTGACAGCATTACTTTTTGCTTACTTTTTTATCGGAATAAAATTCTTTTTGGTTTGCCTTATTTATATTCTTATATCAAGAGCATATAGTTACCCAAAAATCAGGTTAAAAAAATACCCCTGGCTGAGCTGGTTAGTAGTCGGGTTTTTTCAGGGTGCCTGGGTAGTGATGAGCGTAAGTATAATTAATAATCCACAAATACCTTTCTCAGAATT
The DNA here is from genome assembly GCF_005166025.1 of Mangrovivirga cuniculi. NCBI lineage: Bacteria > Pseudomonadati > Bacteroidota > Cytophagia > Cytophagales > Mangrovivirgaceae > Mangrovivirga > Mangrovivirga cuniculi. Next base: position 486,874 of record NZ_CP028923.1, on the reverse strand, counting down.
AATACAACCTAAAATATTAATTTCTGCAGTAATTGCTTCCCTCATGTTATATGGATCATATCCTATAACACAGATATATCAACATAAAGAAGATTCAAAAAGAGGCGACAACACAATTAGTCTGACGTTAGGTATTAAAGGCACTTTTATTTTCTCATCTATCCTCTTAACATTAGCAGGGCTAGGCCTGGTAATCTTTCTTTTCTCCAGAGACAATGCGGGGTATGCCATTTGGGTGCTCGTATGCACTATTCCGGTACAACTTAATTTGGCTGTTTGGTTTTGGAGTTATAAAAAACGGGGAGAAAAAGTGGTTAACTTTAAAAACACAATGAAGCAAAACACTGTAGCATCACTGCTATTAAATGCTTGCTTCATTGGGTTATTAATTTTCAGACAGGTCTGGTAATTAATTTGCTTCTTTTAAATATTTATACAGATCGCTATCTGTGGTGATTACAAGATTCGTCTTTTCGTCAAAGGATTTTTCCAGTGCTTCCATTCCTCTAAGAAAAGAATAAAACTGTCTGGAAGATGCATTTCTATCATATGCCGATGCGTAGATAGAAGTTGCCTGAGCATCTGCCTTACCTTTTATGATTTCTGCTTGTTCAAATGCTTCCGATTGGATCTTTGCCAGGTCCCGTTCTTTATTACCTTTAATCTTACTGGCTTCACCCTGACCTTCAGACCTGAATTGATCAGCAATTCTTTTTCGCTCACTAATCATCCTGTCATAAACGCGATCACGAACTTCATCAACATAATTCATCCTTTTAAATCGAATATCAAGAATTTTGATTCCCAGATCAGATGTCCGTTCATTCGCTTTTTCAAGAATCATATCTTCAATTCGGGCTCTTCCAACTGATATCTCATCCAATTCATCCAACTCCTGCAGATAGTCTTCTGATACAACCGGATCTCTGTTTGTTGACCTGATAAGATCCAAAAGATTAAAACTGGCTACAGCATTTCTTGTCTCACCATCCAGTATATCATCTAACCTTGATTGAGCAGACCTTTGATCTCGCAAACGAATAAAAAACCTTAACGGATCAGTGATCTGCCATCTTGCATAAGTATCTACAAAAATGTATTTCTTATCTTTTGTTGTAACTTGGTTTGGGTCGCCATTCCACTTTAAATATCGTTTGTCAAAGAATTGTACTTTTTGTACGAATGGCACTTTAAAATATAAACCAGGCTCTATTCTTGGTTTTCCAACTGGTTTTCCAAATTGGGTAACAATGGCTTGTTTTGACTCTTTTACGATGAATGTACTCATTAAAAGACCAATAACAACCACTATTCCTATAACTAATAATATTATTTTAGACTTCTTCATTATTTGTTGCTATTTGATGAGTTATTGAGATTTAATAATGGAAGTACATTACTTCCGCCTTCATCGATAATTGTTTTACCCTCAATTGTTGGTAAAATCCGTTCCATTGTTTCAAAGTAAATTCTCTTTTTTGTGACATCAGGGGCCTTTATATATTCCTGATACAGTGAATTAAACCTTTCTGCCTCTCCTTTTGCCCTGTTTATACGGTTTAATGAATAAGCTTCAGCCTGCTCAATTGTTTGCTGTGCTTCACCACGAGCTCGTGGAATTACTTTGTTATAATCAGACTCTGCCTGATTTATTAAAGTTTCTTTTTCCTGTAGAGCCTCATTCACTTCGTTGAAAGAAGGTTTGACTGGTTCAGGTGGATTAACATCCTGTAATACCACCTGATCTATACGAATACCATTTTCGTATTCATTACACATCTTTTGTAAATGATTTTCAACTTCTGTGGCAATTTCCTGTCTACCGATAGTAATCACTTCGTTTACAGTTCTGTCACCAACAATTTTTCTCATCGCTGCTTCAGCCATATCGTGTAATGCGTCTTCAGCGTCCTTCACCTTAAACAAGTAATTATAAGAATCGACGATTCTATATTGCACTACCCATTCGACATCAGCCAGGTTCAAGTCTCCGGTGAGCATTAATGATTCGTCTGCAAAATTTCCAGAGGAATAAGTTGTTCTAACATCTGCATCCTTTGTTCTGAATCCAAACTCCTGTTTTAATTGTCTTTGTACAGGTATTTTGTACATTTTCTCTATTCCAAACGGTAATATGAAGTTCAACCCGGGGTTGACAGTTCTGGAATATTTACCCAGAAAAATGACAACTCCCTCCTCTTCCGTCCCTACTGGCTTAACAGTGGTTACGATTGTAATAAGAACCAGAACACCTAATATTAGAAATTTACTATATTTCCTCAAGAAATCCGACGCTCTGCTTCCTGCATCTGAATAATCGGTCATAAATTTTAATTTGAATTAATTTTGTAATTAAATATTTGATTGTAAGAACTCTGCAGTTGACCTATTAGTCATAAAAACAATAATTGTTATGATAAACCTATAAAATTAAACAATCATTCATCATTAAATGTCTATGATTATTGCAATTAACTAAACAGTAGTTCTAAAACACTGGGGGTAAGATAGCTCTATAAAAATCAATATTCAAGCCGCTTTATTACCAGCGGTATATAATCAACATAACTATTGGATACTAGATTCGTTTACCAAACTATGGAAAAGAAAGAGTTGATTTACGTATTTGATCCTTTATGCGGCTGGTGTTATGGCTTTAGTGATCATATAAAAAGGTTCTCTGATAAACACAAGGACACTTTTGATGTAACTGTTCTTAGTGGTGGGATGATACTAGGGGAACAAGTAGGCCCGATCGGTGCTGTAGCTCCATATATTGCCGGAGCATATAAAACGGTTGAAGAAAAAACCGGTGTAAAATTCGGCAAACCATTTGTAGACGGTGTTTTGAAAGAGGGAACTATGGTCATGGATTCTGAAGTACCAGCCCGGGCATTGCGAACCATGAAAGCCATTAAAAGAAGTAAAAGCATTGAATACGCTCACAAAATTCAATCTCTTCTTTATTTTGAAGGCCAAGACCTAAATAAAGTCGAGAACTACAAAAAAATAGTTGAAGACTGTGGGCTGGACTATGATGATTTCTACAATCGCTTTACCAGCCGTGAATACCTCGAAAAAACTTACGATGAATTTAAATTTGCAGCAGCTTTAGGTGTAAAAGGTTATCCGACTCTTTTTATGAAATCGGGAGAAACAATTTACCTTATGGCTCGCGGCTTTATTCCTTTAGAAGAAATAGAACGTATGGTGGATAAAATTGAAAATGCCATTAATGAAAATAATTAAGATGTCTCGACTTCCTGAGGCATCATCTGTTTCATTATTTCCTTTGCTTTAGAAACCGATTCAACATCTTGTATTGTTAACACCAGGCGTTTTCCTGTTTCCTTCATCCGGCAAAACCTTGGGTTTTGCTGAATAAACCCAATGATTGAACCAAAAATTGCTGAATTATAATATTCTTCCCTGTCGGACGGAGGGCAAAACGCTTTGATCGCGCCATTTTTCAGATTTACCTTTTCAAACCCAAGCTGCTGAGCCATCCATCTTAATTCTACTGTTTCAAGTAACGACTTTACACTTTCAGGTAACGGGCCAAAACGGTCTCTCAGGTTTCTTTCAAACTTATCGAGCTCTTCTTGTGTTTTAAGGTTATCAGCCTGGTTATAAAGACTAAGCCTTTCTGCTATATTAGATACGTAATCTTCCGGAATAAGAATTTCCATATCTGTCTCGATATTGGAATCAGGAACCAGGTTTTTAACTTTCTCTGAAAGTTCTTTCTCAAACAGATCCTTATATTTCTTCTCTTTAAGTTCTTGTATAGCTTCATCCAGAATCTTGTGATAAGTGTCAAATCCAAGATCAGTGATAAACCCACTTTGTTCTGATCCAAGCAAATTTCCGGCTCCTCTAATATCAAGGTCTCTCATAGCTACTTTAAAGCCGTCGCCAAGGTCAGAAAATTCTTCCAATGTACTTAATCTTTTCCTCGCCTCAGTCGAAAGCCCAATTGTTGGAGGTGTTAATAAATAACAAAATGCCTTTTTATTACTACGCCCTACTCTTCCTCGCATCTGATGCAAATCGGACAAGCCGAACATATGGGCCTGGTTAATTATGATGGTGTTGGCGTTTGGAATATCAAGTCCGGCTTCAATAATATTGGTCGATACCAGCACATCGTATTCTCCCTCTATAAATCTCAGCATTGCTTTTTCCAGCTGATGTCCCTGCATCTGACCATGGGCAATTCCAATTCTTGCATCTGGCACTAGTTTTAATACAATGTTTGCAACAGATTCGATGTCGTTTACCCGGTTGTGAACGAAAAAGACCTGTCCTCCTCTTCTAAGTTCATAACTCACAGCATCCCTGATAATATCTTCATTAAAAGTATGAAGCTCAGTAGTCACAGGCTGCCTGTTTGGTGGTGGAGTCTGGATAATACTTAAGTCCCTGGCTCCCATTAATGAAAAGTGCAGGGTTCGTGGAATCGGAGTAGCTGTCAGAGTTAGCACATCTACATTTACCCTGAACTCCTTTAACTTCTCCTTTACTTTAACACCAAATTTTTGCTCCTCATCAATTACCAGAAGTCCAATATCCTTGAATTTAACATCTTTATTTACAATTCTGTGAGTACCGATTAGAATGTCGACCTTTCCTTCTTCAGTTTCTTTCAGTATCTGTTTAATATCTTTTGTCGTCCTGAATCTATTGATATAATCAATTACCACAGGAAACTCTTTCAATCTTTCAGATAATGTGTGATAATGCTGCATTGCCAGAATGGTGGTTGGAACCAGAATAGCTACCTGCTTACCATCATTCACTGCTTTAAACGCTGCTCTGATTGCCACTTCAGTTTTACCAAAACCAACATCTCCACAAACAAGCCTGTCCATTGGGTGAGGTTCTTCCATATCAGACTTTACATCCGCGGTTGCTTTGGCCTGATCGGGCGTGTCCTGATAAATGAAGGAAGATTCCAGCTCCGCTTGTAAATAATTATCCTTATTAAAAGCTGTCCCTTCAGTTGCTTTTCGCTTAGCATATAATTGAATAAGGTCATCAGCTATGTCGATAACCTTTTTCTTCACCCGTTTTTTCTTATTATCCCACTCCTGAGACCCTAATTTAGATACCACCGGAGGAGTTCCTTCTTTACCTGAATATTTTGATATTTTATGAATCGAGTGAATAGAAACATATAAAAGGTCATTATCCCGATAAATCAACCTGATCGCCTCTTGTTCATTTCCGCCTACATCAACCTTTTCCAGCCCTGCGAACCTTCCGATTCCATAGTCTATATGCGTCACAAAGTCTCCTGGCTGTAATGTGTACAATTCACGGAGAGTTAATGCTTTTGATTTGGAATGCCTGTCTTTTACTTTAAACCTGTGATACCTTTCAAATATCTGGTGATCTGTAAAACACGTTATTTGAAGAATTTTATCGATATAACCCTGTCTTATGCCTGCAGTAACATCTTCGAACTTTATTAGAGGGTCGATCTCATCAAAAATATTATGAAGACGTTCAATTTGCCTTTGCGATTCTGCAATAACAAAATTTGAATATCCTTTCTGCTGGTAATCCAGTAAGGTGTCTCCAAGCAAGGTGAAATTTTTATTCATACTTGGCTGGGATTCAGACTCGTAATTTATTGCTAGTGCATCGTCGAAGTAAAATCTATTTCCAAACTCGATTACAGGATAAGTATTAAGGTGATCGAGAAAGGAAGTTTTTTGTTCGAAAAGATCTTTCGGATCGAGAACAACCTTAGTACCCATAGATTGTTTTAATACACTATCAAAATCTTCCGTTGCTTTTTTATAATATGCATCGACAGTGTCTAAAACCTGGGAAACATCTTTTATCCAGACTTTGAGATTTCTTGGTAAAAACTCGAGGATAGACTGCCGTGTTTCTTCTAAAAGCCTGGTCTGAACATTCGGGATAATATTTAAGGTCTTAACATTATCCTGAGAGGTTTGAGTTTCAGGATCAAAAGTTCTTATGCTATCAATCTCATCTCCAAAAAGCTCGATCCTGAAAGGTAAGTCGTGTGCAAAAGAAAAAATATCAATAATCCCTCCTCGCACAGCAAACTGACCTGCTTCATAAACAAAATCTGCCCGTTCAAAATCGTAGGAGATAAGTAATTCACTTAATGTTTCAATGTCGACGGAATCACCCTCGGAAGCAGTCCACGTGTTTTTGAGTAATGACCTTTTATTAATTACTTTTTCGGTAAGTGCCTCAGGATAGGTAACTATTATTTCTCCGGAAGGAGATTTATGATTCATCCTGTTTAACACTTCAGCACGTCGTAAGATGTTTGCATTTTCAGTTTCATCAAAACTATACGGCCTTTTATATGAGGTAGGAAAAAACAAGATGTCTTTATCCGGGAAAAAGTTTTTCAGGTCGGTATGAAAATAGGCAGCCTCCTCCTTATCGTGCAATACCAACAAGTGGTTTTGCTTATTGTGCATAAATACTGCAGAAAAAATCACCGCATCCAGACTGCCACTTATGCCTTTTAATTGAATGTTTAAACTCTCATTAGGCTTAATAGCTTCTGCTACAGCATTTACTTCGCTGCTTTCTCTGTATAATTTAAGGAATGAAGATGCCTTCACAATTTTTCTTTTTATTTCAAAACTTAATAACGACTAAAACCCGCCCCGGTGGTTTTCACATCAGTAGCAGGTAAGTGATTTTTGCAAATTTGCTTATAATACCTGAAAAACAACGACTCACGTAGCCAAAGGTTTTCTAAAAACTTTAAAAACAAAAAATTTTTATGGATTACATATATGCTTAGGTGAGATAATTGATGTAAATTAATTAAGCCGAAACAATTAAATAATTTATTGGTAATATATGTATGAAAGGTAAAGTCTATAAGACGGATGCGGATAAAAACTCAGCGCTATCTACATTTGAAAAGATAGAGTCGCTCCATCCATATCAGACAATTACCTATCTTTCAATATTTGGATCTTCTTTAATATTTATTTTCCTTCTGATTGTATTATTTGTTAGCTCCGAACACTCCGCTAAACCAATCAACTTACCCATAACATTTTATATTAGTACTGGCTTTCTGGTTTTCTCTCATTACTTTATAGCAAGGCTTCCCCGATTTTTGAGAAGGAAAATGACATGAATTTGAAACGCTTTCTCGGATTTGGAATACTATTTACCGCTCTATTTGGTGTGTCACAATTGTTTGCCTGGATGAATCTTTTCAATAATGAGGTTTATTTTGATGGACAGGCAGTCGAAACATTGCTTTATTTACTAAGCGGGCTTCACCTAATTCACATTGTCGCCGGCCTCATTTTTATGATCGCATTATTTATCAATTCTCTTACCCGGTTGTCAGATCCAGTTGAAAAGTTAATCTATTTTACAAATCCTTTTGAAAAAATGAAGCTATCTTTGCTCCACGCATTCTGGGTATTTATGGATGTTTCCTGGTTTGTAATCCTGGGAACATTTATAGTGATGTTTTTAGTGTAAATGAGCAAAGAAAGAAAGCAGCTTTTCAGAAAATTAAAAAAGAGCAAACCGAAATCACTTGATCAGGACTTCAAGCAATATCATGATGAAGCTTTTGAAACAATCGATTGCCTTGATTGTGCAAATTGCTGTAAAACCACCAGTCCAATATTTTATGATGCAGACATAAACCGCTTGTCTAAAACACTTAAAATGAAGCGTGGAGAATTTATAGACACCTATCTTCATAAGGATAGCGAGGGTGATTATGTTCTTAATGAAGCTCCGTGTCCTTTTTTAGGATATGATAATAAATGTATAGTATACGAGAGCCGACCGACCGCCTGTAAAGAATATCCTCACACAGATCGAAAAAGGCAACATCAAATTTTGAATCTGACTTTGAAAAATACGGCAGTATGTCCAGCGGTTGAAGAAGTAGTGAAAAAAATTGAGGCCCAGTATTCCGGGCCCCAATAATTATTTTAAATACGGTTTATATTCATCGATATCAAAATCCTTTCCTTTTCCATATCGGATGATTTCATCAAATTCAAAAGTTTCCAGCGAAACTACATCCTTGCATTTATAATTCTGCTCTCCCACCCTTTCAGTTACTTCAAAGATATATTCCTCTCCGAAATTTTTTACCTTATAATGATTTCCAACTCTAAGAGCATTAAAGCTCATATGCAGTTCACTTTTTGCCATATCAATCCGCACTAACAATATTTTCTATTTCTTCTAGCTTAGACGAAGTACATGGTCCTGATGTTTCATAAACGATTCGTCCATTTTTATCCAGGACAAAAACATATGGCTTCTTCTTGTTTTTTAGTTTTAATGATTCTTCGTACTCCTTTAGTGATCCTTTGTAAAATAACACATGAGGATGAAGGTCCGGATCAAGATCTTTCTCAGCCTTGTTTCTGGCAGCCCCTGCGCTAGCAGATTTTACTCCGGTAAACATCGGTACAAAATATACATTGATATCATACATAAAATCAGAGAAAAGGCCTCCTCCGGCATCAGCAACAAATCGATCATACACAGGTTGAAACCATGTGTTCAAATCATCTTCAGCCTTTTTACTATAGGCAAGACCCACAAGTGTGAATTTCCCTTTAGTATCAGAGGGGATAGATACATTTTTATTGGCTACAGTCTTTCCGCTAAGTTGTGGAAATTTCTTTTGTGAAAACCCTTCGAATGCTGATACTAAAAAAATAAGAACAAGTAATAATTGAGTTTTTCTCATAGCTTAGTAATATTAATTGAACAGGGAATTTACTATTAATTTTAAAATTCCCCAGAGAATAAATTAACTAAAGTGATAACCGCAAAATTCGTACTAATATTCTTTGAATAAGATTAAAAATTTTAACACTTTACAGATTGTAATTTTTTTTTCAGGCAATTATGCACCTTAATTTAGAAGATCAGCACATTTTTGTAACCGGAGGAAGCAGGGGAATTGGTCTGGCAATCGTTAAAGATCTGTTGAATTCCGGGTCCCGGGTTTCTACAGTTAGCACTAAATTGTCGGATGAGCTTGAGAAGTTAAAAAACAACTACCCTACTGCTCTGAATTACATTAAAATAAATCTTCTTAACCCTGAAGAGATCAAATTAGCCTGGAATAAGGCAAACGATATCAAACCTGTTACCGGTTTAGTGAACAACGCCGGTGTTGCATTTTCATCAGATTTAAAAAGTGAAGAGCATAACCAGTGGTTATCAGATTGGGACAAGACATTTGCCATCAATACCAGGGCTACAGCATATCTGTGTAAATTAGCAATTGAAACATTTAGTAATTCCTCCGGGGAAGAATCATAAATATTAGTTCCAGGGCGGCATATCGTGGAGACACCCCTGATTACCTTGCCTACGGAGCATCAAAAGGAGCTTTAGTTTCACTGACAAAATCAATTGCCAGAGCATATGGTAAAGATGATATTAAGGCATTCGAAATTGCTCCCGGATTCACAAGGACGGATATGGCTCAGGATTTTATTGATCAATATGGTGAAAATTATGCGTTAGATGACATTGCCTTGAAAAATCTGACCGAGCCCGGGGATATATCTCCGACTATCGTTTTCCTTTTAAGTGGAAAGGCCGATCACCTCACCGGAACATCAATAGATGTGAATGCCGGTAGTTATGTACATTAATGAAAACAACCTAAAACCTAATAAATATAATGGCAACAAGAAGCGGATTCTCGAGTAAGATAGGATTCATTTTAGCAGCAGCTGGTTCTGCTGTTGGTCTGGGAAACATTTGGAAGTTTCCTTTCGAAGTTGGTGAAGGTGGTGGAGCAGCCTTTTTGATCATGTACCTGATCTTTTGCTTTATTCTATGCTTCCCTGTTATGCTGACTGAAATAGCAATTGGTAGAAAAACCCAATTAAACCCTGTTGGTGCTTTTAAAAGCCTTGGTTTCAAAAACTGGGCAATTGTTGGATTTCTGGGAATTCTAAGTGGGGTTTTTATTCTTTCATTCTATAATGTCGTTGCCGGTTGGGCTTTGGGCTATTTTATAGAAATGGTTCAGGGTAATTTTTCTATTGGAGAACAGTTTGGAATTTTTACCAATAATGCTGTATTAATATCCATTTGGAGTGCCCTTTTTATGTTTGCAACAGCATTTATTGTTTCTAAAGGTATTTCTGGTGGTATTGAGAGAGCTTCAAAAATATTGATGCCGGTCTTAGTTATATTAATACTATCTCTTGTTGCCTATTCATTTACTTTAGAAAATGCAATGAAGGGAGTTTCCTTCTATCTAATACCTGATTTTAGTGAGATCACTCTCGAAGTGGCTCTTAATGCGCTGGGTCAGGCATTCTTTTCTCTTTCTCTTGGTATGGGAGCATTGATTACTTATGGTAGTTATGTCGGTAAAAAGGATAACATTGTTAGTTCTGCTGCCTTTATTACAATGACTGATGTTGGAATTGCATTTATTGCTGGTTTAATGATGTTCCCTTTCGTGGCTTACATTACTGGTGGTACGATGGAAGGAGTAGATGGTGGGCCTGGACTTATATTTGTTACTCTTCCGGGTGTATTTGAATCATTTGGACCTACTTTGGGAATTATTGTAGGTAGTGTTTTCTTCCTTCTATTAAGTTTTGCAGCGCTTACTTCTACTGTATCACTATTAGAGGTTCCTGTTTCATTCTTTGTAGATGAATTAAAAATTAAAAGAAATAAGGCCGTTTGGATCATTGCAGCATTTATTTTCCTTCTTGGAATTCCATCAATGCTAAGTCAGGGTTCAGTTCCTGCATTAAATAAGTTTATCACTTATCCATCTGGAACGACGATAGACTTTATGACTTTTATTGAAAACATGAGTTCAAATACATTCCTTCCACTTGGAGGTCTGTTAATTACTTTATTTGCTGCTTACGTTTGGAAAAAGGAAAACCTTATGGCTGAAATCGAAGAAGGGTTCCCTGGTAAATTCAGAGGTTCATTCCTTAGCAAATACATATCATTCTGTGTTTGCTACCTGTGCCCTATTGTATTAAGTGTGATATTCCTTCTGACAATTTCTGATGTATATTTCGGAATCAACTTAATCGATTATTTCACAAACTGATTTTAAGTTAAATATAAACCTATAAAAAAAGAGCAGTTAATTGATAACTGCTCTTTTCTATTTATAGAAAACAATGTGCTAATTCTAGTTATTTATTTCGTTTAAAATGATCTCTTTCCTTTTTACTTTGGCATGCCATACCCCTTTTACTGAGTCATTATTAACAGGAAAGTCATAAGTCAATTCAGTATCATTATTGATATACTGAACATTATCTTTTAACTCACCATCATTATTCAATTGATAAAGGTACGCTTCCATCACCTCTATTTCTTTCTTTGTATTGTCAGAGTCCGCAATGAACTCATCCATTTCATCGAATGAGATAAAAGTTATTTTAGCATTATATTTATCTTCAAGAGAGTCTACTGATAGGTTTTGATCTGCTTTCTTTAAAACACTACCTATCTTTATTGATTGTTCCTGTGCTTTTGTATAAATATCCTCTCGTGAGATCTTTATCAATTCGTTTTTTTCCATTTGATCATGAACCTCAGATAGTTTATTCTTTTCATCTTCATTAACCTGGCATGATAACATCGTTGCCACGATAAATAAAATTGAAACTACACCTGATGATTTCATTGATACAAATTATTTTATTTCAACAGAATAGATTGTATACTTTTGCTCTCCGCTTATCGGGTCTTTAACCTGTCCGGCTATTACCATAAAGGAAAGCTCCTTTCCATTTTTATTCTTTAACTGGATATTTCCTCTCCAGCTTATGCCTTGTTTCACATCAGAAACCATCTGCTCATAAACTGCAGTGTTTTCAACCAGGCTTAGGAAGGTCTTGTTTCTTAATTCCGAATCGCTGTATCCCAGAGTTTCCGTGAATAATCTATTTACGTTGCTGAATTTAAAAGCACTGTCAAGCTCGATTGTGACCAAAGAATTGTTAATGATATTTTCTTTGGTTTCCCTTTCACGCTGGCTACGCTCCATTTCTTCCTGGGTAGCCTGTAGTTCTTCCATGTTTTGTCTCATTTCTTCTTCCTGAGATCGCATTTGTTCAGTCAACTCTTGTGACTCTTCAAGAAGCTTTTGAGTTCTTTCATTCACTTTTACACTACTGATCGATGAAGCAATACTTTCAGCGATCTTCTCAACAAACTCTATTTCGTACTCATCAAAAACATTAAAGCTGGCTATTTCAACCACACCAAAAACCTCTTCATTAATTTGTAGAGGAACAATAAGGATACTGTTCGGGTTAGCATCGCCAAGACCTGAGGTAATACTTATATATTCATCAGGCACATCAGTGATAAAAACTTTGTCTTTTTCTAACCATGCCTGTCCTGTCAGACCATCGCCTTTATATACTTTTTGCTCGAGATACTTTTTCTTATCCCAGGCATAACAAGACATTAATTCAAGGTAAGGCTCTTCTTCCGAATCATTAATAATAAAAAGACCCCCCTGGTTAGCTTTAAGATATTTAACAAGATTGGTAATTATCTCTTCGCTAAGATTTTTGAGATTATCGTTATTCGTTCTAAGTATCTCACCAAACATTGCCTGGCCTTCTGTAGCCCAACTACGCTTTTTATCTTCTTGTGCAACGCGATTCAAATTATCACGCATTTCGATTAGCGCGTTACCCAACGTATCATTATCACTAAGGGGCTTAAACTTCGCATCGTATTTACCATCACCAATCTTTTCAGCAAAGTATGAAGTTTCTTTTAATCCTTCGGCAAGATTTTCTACGGCAAGAGCCATATCACCGATCTCATCATTTGAGAGATTAATATTGTTAGTTTCAGGAATTTCTCCTTTTCCGAGTTTAGAAATAACTGTTTTTAGATGATTAACTGGTTTAGTAATTGAGTTTGCAACGATCAAACTCGAAGCAATACCAATTATAATCAAAACAATCGCTACAATAATTGATGACGATTTCAATTGTTCGAGAGATGAACTTAGTTCCGCATCAGCTGCCTGAGTCTCGGCTTCTTTTCTTTTTCTTAGTTCTACTATCTGATTTTGTAAAGAATCAGTTAACGGAATAAGAGATTCTAGAGCTGTTTCAGCTGTAAACTTTAATGCTGCATCATCATAATCAGTAAATTTTTGCAGCTGAGACATGATGTCTTGTTTACTTATCTGAAGAACCTGCTCAAAAGTTTGAAAAACCGTATCTAATTTTGCTGTATCCTGAGGAGCCCAATTATCATCAAGGTCCTCAAGTTTTTCCTTGATTTCCCTGTATTCATAATCATGAATTAATTCGAGCTTTTTCTTATCGGCTGTATTCGTTTGAAGATATACCCAGTTAGTGGTGTACATTTTCGTTCTTAAAGCAAGATCATCGAATTCAGCGAGAGCTTCAGAAGATGGTCTGACAATATTTGCCAGTCGATCCAAGGTATTATCATTCTCATTGACAGTTAATACTGTAAATACAGCATTAATAGTAAATAGTAAAATGAGAATTAAAAAACCACCCAAGACTTTTAGCCTTAGACCAATCCGTTTCTTTTTCATAACGTGAGCTGATTTAAATTTTAGCTACTAAAAAAATCAAATAACAGTTGCCAGTCTTTGTAATTCACTGGAAACCTTCAGGCGGGCTGCATTAGTTGCATCAAGATTTAATTCAAATCTCGGTTTCCCTCCTTCAAATACAAAGTTTATCCCACTGCCCTGCGCACCTAAACCTGCTTCTTCTGTAATAACTAGTGTAGATCCTGTAGCAACTTTACCTAACACAACCGGCAACTTTGAACTTTGATTCTTAGGTATAAATACAATATGTGGTGGATTGTTTATTTCTCCCGGACTATTGTACTTAACAATGTTAAAATTCTGACTACCGGCTTTCCTGGTTTGAGCGAGTGTATTCAAATAATCGATTAACTCACAGTCACCAACTACACCTATCACAAAGTCTCCCTGGCTATAGGAAGGGGCCATTGGATATATTTTGTAAAATTATATATAAAAGTAGCATGAAACTTATAATCTTGAGCAGAAAGGTGTACTGCTGTAAGAAAACAGATTAAAAAAATGATTTTTTTCATAGCCCACAAATTATAAAAATATTATACCAAAAAAATAATTAACTTCACATATATATTCTGACAATCAGTAAAAATAATGAATACAATTAAATTCAGAGGATAATTTCGTTTTATTATTAACTTTGGTCGTTAAAATAGCTAAATATGATCGATAAACTTGATGCAATAAAGGAAAGATTTGAAGAGGTTGGGCAGTTACTGATCCAGCCTGATATTGCCTCAGATATAAAGAAATTCACTTCATTAAATAAAGAATACAAGGATCTTGAAAAGGTTGTTAAGGTCTATGATGAGTATTGTCTCATTGATGCGAACTTAAAAGAGGCTAAAAGTGTCCTCGAAAATGAAAAAGATCCTGACTTCAGAGAAATGGCAAAATCGGAAATAGATGAATTATCTCCGAAAAAAGAGGATTTAGAGGACGAATTAAAAAAACTGCTCATTCCAAAAGATCCCAACGACAGTAAAGATGCTATTCTGGAAATCAGAGCAGGAACGGGTGGTGACGAAGCTGCAATATTTGCAGGAGATTTATTTAGAATGTACCAGCGGTTTGCTGAAAAAGAAGGGTGGAACTTACGTGTACTCGACCTGACAGAAGGATCGGCCGGAGGTTATAAGGAAATAGTAAGCACCGTTTCCGGAGAGGATGTTTACGGCAAACTCAAATTTGAATCTGGTGTTCATCGTGTCCAGCGAGTTCCGGCAACAGAAACCCAAGGTAGGGTTCATACTTCAGCGGCATCTGTAGCTGTTCTTCCTGAAATGGACGATGTAGAAGTTGATCTGGATATGAATGATATTCGAAAGGACACCTTCTGTTCATCTGGTCCCGGTGGTCAGTCTGTTAACACAACTTATTCTGCGGTCCGACTAACTCACAATCCTACCGGCCTGGTTGTTACTTGTCAGGATCAGAAGTCTCAGATTAAAAACTTTGAAAAAGCACTAGGTGTTCTTAGAAGCCGTCTTTATGAAATTGAGTTAAAAAAGCACAATGATGAAGTTGGTGGGATGAGAAAATCAATGGTAGGAAGTGGTGACAGAAGTGACAAAATCAGGACCTATAATTATCCACAAGGAAGGGTGACCGATCATAGAATTAATATGAGTGTTCATAATTTACCAACTGTTATGGATGGTGAGATCGGTAATTTTATTGAGGAACTAAGAATCGCTGAAAATGCTGAAAAAATGCAGGATGGTAATGAAGAATAATTTTCTTTTCTTACTTTCTTTGTTGACTTTTTCTTTGCTTTTTTCTTCCTGTATCAAAGAAGATGCTCCTTTTGAGCCAATTAATGAACCATTGGTTTTTTCACAGGATACTATTTTTTTTGATACCCTTTTAACTAACGTTGAATCTCCAGCGGTTAGGTATAAAGTAGTCAATCCAACAGGAAATAATATTTTAATCCCCTCTATCAGGCTACAAAAAGGAGACAATTCCCCATATAGTTTATATGTAAAAGGGAATAAAGGAAAAGCATTTTCTAATGTTGAGGTTCTAGGTGGAGATAGTCTCGAAATCCTGGTCAATGCCTTTTATACTAAAAAAGAAAATTCGGACCCTGTTCCCGTTTACGATGAAATTATCATTGAATCGCTGTATGCAAACTCGGTCATTATTGAAGGATATAGTCAGGATGTTACACTTATACAAGACTTTATCTTCAGAAATGATACAACCTTAACATCTGGCAGCAGGATATTTTTAAATGACAATGCATATATAGATAGCCTGGTAACTGTAACTGTTGAAGAAGATGTAAAATTCTTCATGGGAAATAATGCCAGATTATTAATTAAGGGAAGCCTGCAAGCAATAGGATCTGCGGAGCAAAAGATTCATTTCACACAGAGTCGTCAGGACGGAATCTATGAAAATGTTCCAGGTCAGTGGGATGGAATTTATCTTCTTGAAAACAGTATGGAATCAATCCTGGATCATGTAATAATTAAAAATGCTTCTTTCGGCCTTCGATTAGGAGATCCGGATATAACCGCTCTTGACCTTACTGTTAAAAACACTGAAATATTAAATTCACTTTCTCATGGTATCCTTTCTTTCACCACTGATTTCAACCTCGAAAATGTCGTAATTAGTGAAGCAGGTGAACAAGGAATAACTGCTCTTGCCGGTGGTACGATTTCTATTATTCATACCTCTGTAAATACAGGCTCAGGTGTGCTATCAACAAGTAGCCCGGTTACAGGATTTTCAGATTATCTCGAATTATCAAGTGGTGAAATTCTTTCCCGGGCTTTAGAACTTGAAATACGAAACTCAATTGTGTGGTCACCATTTAACTCCAGTATTGTTATTCAGGAATTGATGCCGGAGTCTAATAATATAGTTCTTTCATCTTCGGTATTTGGATCAATAGACATCGATGAAAAATATTTTAGTGGTGAGAATTTATTCGAAACTGATCCACTATTTATTGATGCAGGAGACTTTAACCTGAGCCTGGATAGCGAAAGTCCGGCAATAGATTTCGGAATTACTTTAGGAATTGGAACAGATATCCTGGATAATCCCCGGGATGAAAACCCTGATGCAGGCGCATATGAGTTTATAAATTAATTTATGGGAGTATATCAAAAGGAAATAGCTTTAGAACCAAAATCGAGAGGTTTTCATGTTATCACAGATGCAATAGATAATGCATTGACTGACTGCCCATTCGATAAAGGGCTTTGTACAATTTTTATCAAGCATACTTCTGCCTCCTTATTGATTAACGAATCAGCAGATCCAGATGTCCGAGTGGATTTTGAAAGTTATATAAATCGGGCTGTTCCCGAGAATGAACCTTATTTCATACATAATTATGAGGGTCCGGATGATATGCCTGCTCATATCAAAGCAGGCTTGTTTGGGTCATCAGTAAATATTCCGATTACAAAAGGTAAATTAAATCTCGGCACATGGCAGGGAGTTTACCTTGCAGAACACAGAGATCATGGAGGGTCAAGAAAAATAGTAGTAACTGTTATTGGAGAATAATAACTATTTTCCTTTTAACCCCTTATAAATATCTTTTAATTTTTCAATATCCTCCTCACTCGGTTTTTTTCCATTCACATTAACTAGAGTAGAATCCTGGATTCTGGAATATATGGCGATTGAATCAATAATTCCCTCGACTTCGATAGGATATATCTTTAATTCGTGATTGGTATCAGGGTTTCCGTCTATTATGCTATTATCAAAAGTTTGTTTTTCTCCTTTAAACGCCTGGTCAAAATATTTTTTCCACTGCGATTTATCTAATGATGCAGGCAGGTTATTTAGAAAATTAATTCCTTCTTCAATAGTAAATGGAAATTCAGTAGTTGCCGCCTTATTTACCATTAAAGTATTATACTCGGAATCTAGTAAAATAATCCCTTCTTCAATGCTATTGAAGGTACTTTTATACCTGGTTTCTTTTTTCTGGATCTCCTGAGATCCCCTCATCATTTCTTCCTGGGTCGCTTGTAGCTCCTCCATATTTTGACGCATTTCTTCTTCCTGAGATCGCATTTGCTCAGTCATTTCCTGCGATTCGGCTAGGAGCTTTTTCGTATTCTGATTTATCTTAACAGAAGAAATAGCTGAAGCTATATTTTCAGAAAGATTTTCAATGAAATCCATTTCGTGTTTTTTGAATTCATTAAAAGAGGCCAATTCAATTATGCCGTAAACAATATCGTTTACTTTTAACGGAACAATATATAACGCCGATGGTGTTGCTCCGCCGAGGCCGGATTTAATGGTTGCGTAATTATCCGGAATATCCTTTAAGTAGATGGCCTTTTTTTCAAGATAACATTGACCCACTAAACCTTCTCCAGGGATCATTTCCTGCTGAAGAAACTTTTGTCTGTCAAAAGCATATGCTCCTACAAGATTTAAAGTGACTTTTTCATTCTGATCTTCTACACCGTTAGCTATAAATATTCCGCCCTGGTTTATATCCAGGTATTTTACAAGAGAAGTGATTAATTCCTGTCCAAGTAAATTAATATCATCAGAATGTTTTCTAAGAATATCCCCAAATTCTGCATATCCCCTGTTTGCCCAGTTTCTTTTTTCAGCATCATCAGAAACCACTTTAAGGCTATCTCTCATCTCAGCAAGTGAATCTCCTAATTCACTACCCTCTTCAAAAACTGTGATGGAATTATCAAAATGACCCTGACCTACTTCTAAAGCAAAAGATTTAACAGATTTTAGATTTTCAGTAAGCTTATTTATAGAATCATGAATTTCAGAAGTTTCTTTTAATCTTGAAGCACGAGTTTTTGGTAAATTTCCTTTACTCAATTCGCTAACCCGTTTATTTATCCTGGCAATAATTCCGTTGATACTCTTTTGGACGATAAAAGTCAAAACCGAAACTAAAATTGCAAATAAGAAAGTCAGAAAACCGCCGATATAAAATCTTCTGTCTAAAGTAGTCAGAGTTTCTTCTGTTTTTTGCAACCGGATTTCATGGAGCCCGATTGCTACTTCCTCTAGTTCATCATTTAATTGATTTTGTTTCTCTACAATATTTTCCAGATAATAAGCGGACCAGGCAGGGTTAGAAGATATATTTGAAGACAACTGATCGAGCTTATAGTTAACCTCTTCCTGCGAAATTAGGCCTGTAAGTGAGTCGGCTTCAAAACTTAACTGAGAAATTTTACTTTCTATTTTCTCTTCGTTATCAATGGCCTTACCCAGCAAGCCAATTTTGGTAATGATCTGATTTAAATCATTTTTTATATTAATAAATGAGGTTTTATATTTTTGTGCTTCAACGGGAAGATCCTTCCATAAAGAATCAATTGCCACTATATGGTTTTTTGCCTGGTTAAGAATCTCCTGCTCATCTCTTTGAGAGTTAGATGTTATTGTTCTGTTTAAAACGGCTAAAGGAATCGCTTCATTAATACTGTTTTTTACTATAGATAATCTCGAGTTAATTTCTTCTGTAGCAACAATTCCGTTCTGAATGTTTTTTCTGGCAGAGAAGTCTCCCCAAACCAGAAAAATAAATATTAATAAACTGAAAATGAATGCAAGTAAAAAACTAGCAATAAGTCTTGTCCTTAGAGAATTGAATCGTATCATCTGATAAAAGTAGGATCCGTTAATTAAAAAATTCTAGCCTCATAAAAATAATGCATAAAAGTAGATTAAAAAGAATTATCTGCTAAATCAAAATCTACGAATATATTACAAGCTTGGTGATAGTTGGTTTTTTTTAAAAATAATAGTCGCCATTTCTCTTTTTTTGCAGGGACTTCCACAATCTTAAGAGGTTCAATCAGTTCATGATTTGAAACTAATGATTCTATAAGGCTATATTGAGGAATGAAATTAAAAGGCACATCTTCATCTTCGTTATCAATAAAACATTTGACGGCTGTCCTCATAAAAAAACTCCATCAGGTTTCAATACTCTTAGCGCTTCTTTCCACCAGTTAAGAAATTGACTTTTATTTTCTGAAAAGTGGGCAACAGCACTATGTAATATGACATCGAATTGATGTGGGGCAAAAGGCAGATCTCCGGCAGAGCCAATCATAAACCGCTCTTTTTCATTTCTGTATTTTTCATTTAGAGAAGCAGAATATATACGTAGCATTTGAATAGCAGAAGGATTGACATCTATGCCATGTATGTCAAAAGAATTTTTTAAAAACCAGATTAAGTTTCTTCCTTCTCCACAACCAATATCTAAAATTTTATCAGTGCTTTTAAATCTGCCTTTCAATATTTGATCAAGCAAATAAATGTCTGTATTGCCAAATGAGCTAATTTCCTCATTCATACAATTGACCTTCCTTTTTCATATATTCTTCAAGCTTTTCAGACATAAGCTCTTTACCATGAGCAATAAATTCTTCCGCCCTGTGAAAATCGAACGTTGAACCTGCCTTTTTGGAAACTTCGATCAATATATCGACCGGATATTGACTGATGGTCAGTTCAGTAATGCGGTTTTGCATCAAATCGATGCTCTCCTTCATTAAATCGAGCATTCCTAATTTTTTTGCAGGCTTTTTCGATTCTTTAGGAGAACTATCTCCTCCTGTTGCATTGTTATACCACTTTGCAACTGCTTTCTGAAAGATCATTAACGTTTTACTTTCTTCGGGAGGATCAGGTATAAATCCTTTTGGTGGATGATAAGTAATCCTGGAATTAATATCAACAGCTACTATTAAGTCATAATCTCCGGGAGGAAGGCAATCGATCGGAAGCGGATTAAGTACCCCGCCGTCAATATATTCAATGTCATCGATTTGATATGGAGTTACTACAGTTGGAATTGCTACTGTGGCCCTCAAAGCATCCACCATACTTCCTGTAGAAAAAACTTTTGTTTTGGATCCGTGAAAATCAACAGCTGTAATTGAAACCGGAATTTTAAGGTTTTCTATTTTAACATCGGGAATAAACTTTTCAAGTTCTCGAAATACTTTTTCTCCACGCATAAACCCTCTGGAATTAAGGGTGATATCCATTAATCTTAAAACTGATACCCGGTCGAGCGAGCAAACCCAGTCTTTATAAGTTTTTAAATGTCCGCTGGAATAATATGCTCCGATCAGAGCACCAATACTACTTCCTGAGATGCCGGTGATTTCCATCCCGGCTTCTTCAATCGCTTCGATAACCCCGATGTGGGCAATTCCCCGGGCACCTCCACTCGATAATACTAATCCGACTTTTTTGGTTGACATTCTTAAAAATTAAAGTTTGCCAACAATTTAATGAAAATCTTATTAATTAGAAGACGCTAAAACACTTTCATCTACCTCAAGTGCTTTTTTCTCCCCATCAATATCATCAATGATATTCTTTATCAGAGGGTAAGCAATGCTAATCATGTTTTTTACACCTTCTTCAGATCTACTTTGAAGCATTGGATATACCTGGAAGTTAGGAAGTGGTTTTCCTGTAATTTCATTAATGATAGAAGAACCATCATAAAGTAATGTCATTGATGACCCAGGTAAAAAGGGCTCAATTCCCGGATGATTATAGGTCGCTAAAATGTGATTTTTAATTGAAGGATCAATAGTAGCTGCTTTAATAGCTATATGAAATTTAATTCTGTCAAACTCCAGGTCACCATTTTTCAAAAAATATTCATAACCTGAATCATTGTACATACTTCCATCTGCAAAAAGAAATACATAGGTAAATTTCCCTTTATCTTCTGAAAGTTCTTTCATTAAGCCTTTAACCAAAGCAATTGATAAAGAGTTATCATAAACCTCCTGGTATTTCTGATCAACAGGAACAGTTATTAAAACAATATCCTTAGACTTACCATCAGCTGCGCCAAAAATATTCTGACCGCGATACGTATGATCGTTTGCGCTGATATCATATTGCTGAGAAGTTTTTCCTTCGATATCTTCAAGTTTTTCATCAACAGCTTCACTAAGCATATTGTGTAAAACGACAATACCGTGAGATCCGCTCGGTCTGTTAATAACAACCGGGTTTGATACTTTAGAATAGTAATCAAACACTTCTTTTTCTATATCTTGGGCAAAACCGAGATTAGTAAATAGAAAAAGTAAAAAAATGTGTAATCGAAATCTTTTCATAATTTTACAATAGCTGGTTGAAAAATTCGGTTAAATAATAAAAGTTCAAAAATTGTATATGCGTATATCTTATCTTTCAATGCTAATTTACATCATTTTGTGTGCTCCGGTGCAGGCTCAGTATAGCTTTCACCAGGCAAACATTACACGCATACAAAAAGAGACTAACTCTTTACCTTTTCCGGATGATCTCAGGTCCGAACAGCTCATTGTTTTAATAGACGATAGAAATTCTGAAGAGTCGTGGTTTAAGATTGCATCTCAATTTCATGAGCCTCTTAAAGAAGCAGGAGTCGACTTATCAGCCTATTATCGCTTTTCTACTGTGCTAGGTACAAAAGATTTTTTTAAGAATTTTAAGAAATACTACGAACTCCGGGAAATAGGATATATAGCCTGGATATATTTCGATAAAAATTTATGGAATTTCAGACTAATTCCTTTGGATAAGCTTTTATTTGGGAATCTACCCTTAAAAACTTACATAGAAACAGATCCGTCAATTAAGGGATTATCTTCAAAATTAGCCAGGAAAGTTATCAGACAAGATAAGAAAAGAAAAAATCTCTTAATTCCTGATGAACCATTATTTTATAACTACACTGACCCATTTGAAGGTAAAAGATTTGATAATTATAATATAAATCTCCAAAGCTTTAAACTGGCCGTTCCAAAATTTCATTATATTTCTGAAGATCCGGAGGAGCAAGAAGCAATAAAAAGAGCTAATGAAGAACTTGCTAAAATAATGGATCTATATCCTTTTGAATATGAACTTACTGAACCCGGAGAGGAAGAAGATGTTTTAGCAAGAAAAGGATTTAAGTTTATTTTAATTCCATCCTATGGCAGTGAACACGACTTGAAAAAGATTTTGGGTTATAAATATGAAAACATCCCTGACAATGTGATGTTTAAATATTATATCAGGCAGTTATCAGATGGAGATATTCATTTGGGTCCAGATTGGGATGGAGCAGAAACGTGGCAAAAAGCTCTTAAAAATCATTTAAACGGAATAACTAATCAATAAACCATAATGAAAAACATATTTTTTGCGGGTGTTTTGCTGATTTTGATATTAGCAGATATCGATACTTTCGCCCAGAAAAGAAAAAAAAAGAACAAGGATAAGGATAATACTGAGCAATCAGACAATGGTCTAAAACCCTTTTCAAAAGTAATAAGCGCTGAGGAT
The DNA here is from genome assembly GCF_005166025.1 of Mangrovivirga cuniculi. Classification (NCBI taxonomy): domain Bacteria; kingdom Pseudomonadati; phylum Bacteroidota; class Cytophagia; order Cytophagales; family Mangrovivirgaceae; genus Mangrovivirga; species Mangrovivirga cuniculi. Next base: position 463,956 of record NZ_CP028923.1, on the reverse strand, counting down.
AGTGTACATACCGGGCTTTTTACCATTTACGAAAAAAAGGACGGAAAAATCTTTTTTGGAATTGATGAAGATTTACTGAATAAAGAAATTCTTGTTGTAAGCCGAATATCTGCAACTATTCGAAATTTTAACTTCGGCGGTGCCGGAATGAAATCAAGACCTCAACAGGTAATCAGATGGGAAAAACAAAATGACAATATTTTGTTACGCTCCGTGTCATATAATTCTGTTGCTGACAATGACCACCCGATTTATGAATCGGTAAGAAATAATAATTTTGAACCAATTATCAAATCATTTGAAATAGAAACCATTAGCTCTGATAGTAGCTATGTTTTTGATGCAACTTCATTATTTACCGAGGATATAAATCTTATCGGTCCCCTTGATGATGATCAGAGAAAAGAATTTGGTATTAAGAAATTAGATGGTTCCAGAAGCTTTATTAAAAGGATAAAAGGGTTTCCGGAAAATGTAGAAGTGCGCCATGTATTAACTTATGAAGGAACTAAACTTCCTGATAATAAACTCAGTCAATCTCTCTCGCTTGAAATGAATCAGAGTTTTATCGAGCTACCGGAAATTCCCATGCAAAAAAGAAACTATGATCCTCGGGTAGGCTTTTTTAGTGTAAGACAATACGACTATGGTGTAGATGAGCAAAGAGCTGAAACCAAAAGATTCATCACCAGATGGAAATTAGTTCCCAAGGATGTGCAAGCATATAAAAATGGGGAATTAAGCGAGCCGGTTAAACCAATAGTTTACTATATAGATCCGGCTACACCTGAAAAATGGAGAAAATATATAAAGCAAGGCGTTGAAGACTGGCAAATTGCCTTTGAAAAAGCTGGTTTTAAAAATGCTATAATAGCTAAGGATCCTCCAAGTAAAGAAGAAGATCCTTACTGGAGTCCGGAAGATGTGAGGTATTCAGTAATAAGATACGTGAGTAATCCAATTCAAAATGCTATGGGACCTCATGTGCATGATCCAAGAACCGGTGAAATTCTTGAATCAGATATTATCTGGTATCACAACGTGATGAATCTTCTGAGAAACTGGTATTTTATTCAAACTGCTGCAGCCAATCCGGAAGCGAGAAAGGTAAAATTTGAAGACGAAGTGATGGGCAAACTTATCAGATTCGTTTCTGCTCACGAAGTTGGTCACACCCTGGGGCTGCCTCATAACATGGGTTCTAGTTATGCTTACCCTGTAGATTCTTTACGATCACCGGAATTTACTGCCAAAATGGGAACAGCTCCATCAATTATGGATTACGCCAGATTTAATTATATAGCTCAACCTGAAGATAAAGGAGTTTCTTTCCTGCCTAAAATCGGTCCATATGATTTTCATTCAATCGAATGGGCTTACCGATATTTTCCGGATACCGATCAGAAGAGACAGAACGAAATTCTAAATGACTGGCTTGTAGATAAAGGCGATTCCCTGATTTATCGCTATGGCCCTCAACAAAGAAATATTATAGATCCTACTTCACAAACTGAAGATCTGGGCAATGATCCTGTTAAAGCTGGAAAATATGGTATTGCTAACCTGAAAAAAATTGTTCCTAAATTACCTGAATGGACTTTTGAAGAGGGAGAAGACTATTCCCAACTAGAAGAATTATATAACCAGGTTATTGGCCAATGGAGAAGATATCTTTTTCACTCAGCCAATAATGTAGGCGGAGTTTTCAGGCAACCAAAAGTTTTTGGCCAGGAAGGACCAATGTTTGTACCTATATCCAAATCCCGTCAGAAAAGTACGTTAAATTTTGTTTACGAAAATGGTTTTAAAACTCCAAAGTGGCTTATAAACAAAGATGTACTAGAAAAAATAGATGATCATGACAAGGTAAAAAGAATCTCTTCAGTTCAATTGAGCGTATTAAGAGGATTGATGAATGAAGATAGACTAGAGCGGATGATCGATTTAGAATCCAAACACGGAGATGATCAATACAGTGTTAATGAGTTTTTTATTGATTTAGAAGAAAGCCTGTTTGAAGAATTCAACTCTAGAAATAATCCCGATAATTTCCGTCAGGCGCTACAAATGCAATACATCAATACACTTGCAAAATTCATAGATGCTGAAAATGATAGTACTCACTTAAAAATAAAAGTAGCCGCTACGGCAGCACTAAATAGATTAAAAGATGATCTATCGGTAATAAACAGACAGGTCACCAGAGGAAATTTTTCTGATTATGGCAATGCATTGCAAAGAATAATTAACATTGCCCTTAAGGAAAATTAACATCTAAAAACTGAAATTTTATGTTGAAATAATTATATTTAATAAGATGGTTCTTTTATTCATCGAAAACTGATTGGGTAGAAGAACCATGTATGCCCCCTGATCGTTTTAGGAATACAAATAATAAGAATATGAAAACCAAAACCTTAACTTTAAACGATTACAATTCAATACTCGACGGAAAAGATCTGAAAGTATTATTTGTAGGTAATAACCCGGGCTACCTAAGTCAACTTATTCAGTTTTTAAAAAAAATTAGGACAATATCATTTAATTTTGATACCGCTTTTGATCTTAAAGAATCCTTGCAGAAGGCGCTGAGTTTAAAACCCAGATGTATTGTAATTGACGATGAGAATCTTGATAAAGTAGAGATTGAACAAATGCTTGAAGATCTTCAAAAAAATAAGGATACAGAAAATATTGCTGTTACCCTTATTAAGCATGATAATTATAAAGAGTTCTATTCATTCAATATTCAGGATTATTTACTTGATAAAAATATATCAGGAGAAAACCTTTCACGATCGATTTTGAATGCAATAAAATTTAAAAGAACTCAAAGGTATTTGTATAAAACCTATAAATCGAGCAAAAATCAGGTCAAAAACCTGATTAGCTCGATGTCTTCTTTAAAATAAAAACAGGATTAGATCCTGTCAAACCCGGTGTACTTTTGTAGAACATCGGGTATTTTTATACCTTTTTCATCCTGGTTATTTTCCATTACCGCAGCAAGAATTCTCGGTAATGCGAGGGCACTTCCATTTAAAGTGTGAAGTAGTTGAGTTTTATTATTTTCATTTTTATATCTCAACTTTAACCTATTCGCCTGGTACGTTTCGAAATTACTGACTGAACTTACTTCCAACCATCTTTTTGTGCAGCGCTGTATACTTCCATATCAAATGTTAAGGCAGAAGTAAATCCTAAATCACCGGCACAAAGTCTTAACACTCTATAAGGAAGCTCCAGTTTTTTCAATAACCCCTCAACGTGTTCGCACATTTTTTCTAAAGTCGAATACGAATCTTCAGGTTTAGTTATCTGAACAATTTCAACTTTATCAAATTGGTGTAATCTGTTTAATCCTCTAACATGAGCACCCCATGATCCGGCTTCTCTTCTGAAACAAGGCGTATAACCAACATTTTTAACAGGAAGATCTACCGGCTTTATTATCACGTCCCGATACATATTTGTAATTGGAACTTCAGCTGTAGGAATTAAATATAAATCATCTTCAGTAATGTGGTACATCTGTCCTTCTTTGTCAGGAAGCTGACCTGTTCCTATTCCACTTGCTTCATTAATCACCAATGGAGGTTGAACTTCTGTATAACCAGCTTCTGCCGCTTCATCCAGAAAAAAATTGACCATTGCTCTAAGTAATCGAGATCCTTTTCCTTTATAAACAGGGAATCCCGCACCGGTTATCTTAACTCCAAGATCAAAATCTATTATATCATACTCTTTAATTAGTTCCCAGTGTGGTTTATTATTTTCATGAAGTTCAGGAATTGTACCCCAACTTCGTATTTCCTCATTATCCTCTTCACTATTTCCTGCGGGTACACTTTTATGAGGTACATTAGGAATATCATATAAAGCCTTGATCAAGTCATTTTCTACTGTTTTTTGATCTTCAGCTAAATTTTTGCTTTCTTCTTTCAAAGCGGAAGTTTTTTCTTTTATTGCATTGGCTTCATCCTTTTTGCCTTCTTTCATCAAGCGTCCTATATCTTTAGCCAAGGTTTTAGACTCACTTAATATACTATCCAATTTAGTCTGGGTATCTTTTCGCTTTTGATCTAGCGCTATAACCTGGTCAAGTAATTCTTCTGCATTATTGATTCCCCTCTTTTTTAATCCGGCAATCGCATCAGATTTATTTTGTTGTACCCGCTGTATTTCTAACATTTTATATTCCTATTTAAATTTCCGCCTAAAATTAAACCATTTTTTATATCGTAGGAAAACAGATTTAATTTTATTAAATTAAACTTAAAATAATTTGTTAAAGCCAAGAGCTTAGTATAATATTGCAATACACGGGTGGCACATCTGTTGCCCAGTATCACATCTAAATTTCAATAAATCAAATTTACCTATTGGTTATTTTTAAATAATCATCTTAAACACTCCTGTTTTATTAATGTATATGTACAACATTGAAGAATTGCAATTGAAACTTCTTTCAGAATTGAAGGAAATTGCAGAAAAACTCGAGATTAAGGGTTTTAAAAAGTTAAACAAAAAAGATCTTATCTACGCCATTCTTGATGAGCAAGCTGTAAATCCTTCAAAAGCTTCGAAGAAAGACAAATCTGAAGACAGTAGCCCATCCAAAGATCAGGAAAAACCTAGCAAAAGACCGAGAACGCGTATTAAAAGAGCAAACGTAACTAAGCAACCCGTAGCCACGAGTAACAAGAAAGAAAGTTCCGGCGAAAAATCTGCTGAAGAAAATCTGGAAGATTTTGAAATGAAAGTAGACGAAAGCATCACAAAATTTGACAATGATAAGAAAAAATTATCTGACAGCGGATCAAAAAAACATTCCGACTCTAAAAGTTCATCTAAAGAATTTTACAATAAAGATACTAGTTCCAAAGGTAGAGACCGAGGAGATAGCAGGGATAATAGAGATAGTAGAGAAAACAAAAGCCAGGGACGAAGAAGTAATCAAAAATCAAATGGTTCTGAAGCATTCAGCGTGAAAGAATTTGAAGGCGTTATCATTAATGAAGGCGTTCTTGAAATCATGCAGGATGGATACGGCTTCTTAAGATCATCTGATTATAATTATCTGGCCAGCCCGGATGACATTTATGTTTCACCTTCTCAAATTAAACTTTTTGGTCTTAAGACCGGAGATACCGTTCGTGGTCAGATCAGACCTCCAAAAGAAGGTGAAAAATATTTTGCCCTATTGAGAGTTGAAACTGTCAATGGAAAAACCACTGAAGAAATCAGGGATAGAATTCCTTTCGAATATCTAACTCCGTTATTTCCTGAAGAAAGACTTAAACTAAGTACTCGTCCGGATAATTACAGTGTTAGAATTTTAGATATGTTTGCGCCTATCGGTAAGGGTCAGCGTGGAATGATCGTTGCTCAACCGAAAACCGGTAAAACTGTTCTTCTTAAACAAATTGCCAACGCTATTGCAGAAAATCATCCGGAATGCTACCTGATGATCTTACTTATTGATGAGCGTCCGGAAGAAGTTACCGACATGGCTCGTAGCGTTAATGGCGAAGTAATTTCTTCAACCTTTGACGAGCAAGCAGAACGTCATGTAAAAGTATCGAGCATGGTTCTGGAAAAAGCAAAAAGGCTGGTTGAATCAGGTCACGATGTTGTGATTCTGTTAGATTCTATTACCAGGCTGGCAAGGGCATACAATACTGTAGTTCCTAGTTCAGGAAAAATATTATCTGGTGGTGTTGATGCCAATGCTCTTCACAAACCTAAGAGATTTTTTGGTGCAGCCCGTAATGTTGAAAATGGTGGTAGCTTAACAATAATTGCTACAGCATTAATCGACACCGGATCGAAAATGGATGAAGTCATCTTTGAAGAATTCAAAGGAACCGGTAACATGGAACTTCAGCTCGACAGAAAATTATCTAATAAACGTGTCTATCCTGCTGTTGATGTAATGGCATCGGGTACTCGTAAGGAAGATCTGTTGATCGATAGAGAAGAACTTCAAAGAATTTGGATACTTAGAAAATACATGTCAGACATGAATTCTAATGAAGCGATAGATTTCCTTTTAAGTAAAATGAGAGGTACGATAAGTAATGAAGAATTCCTTCTTTCAATGAACGGATAATTACTTATAAAAAATATAAACAAGAAGGCCGGTGATTAACCGGCCTTTTTTTATTTTAAATAGATCCTGAATCTGAACTCTGATCTCCTTCTCTTAAAAGTCGCAATCTCCTCCGTACATCTGTCGAATAAACACTTGCCGGATATTTTTTTAAAAACTCAAGATAGATTATTACTGCTTCATCAACATTTCCAATTTTTTCTTCAAGCAAAATTCCCTTTTCATAAAGGGCATTATCACCTTTTATATCAAAAGAATAATTTTCAATGACGATATTAAATTCATTAATTGCTTTTTCGTATCGGTTGGTTAACTTATAAATCCTTCCTAGTTGATAATGGGCTTCATCAATTATTGGATCTTCAGGATATTTATTAATTATTTCATTATAAATACTTTCTGCACTATCTAACTGGCCTCGAAAAATATAAAGATCAGCTTTTGCAAATCGCTGCAGTGCAACTGAAGAAGTATCATAGGCAAGATTATCCTGTATAAGCAAACTCAATTCCATTGCATCATTCGATATGATTCTGGAAGTTGCTTCTTTTAAAACATCAAGCTGTGATTTTGCTAAATTAAAATCACCACTGTAATACCATAATTTCGCATTTCTCAATTTTGCCCTGAACCCTATATCACTTTCCTTATTTGCCTTATCCACCTGTCCATATAGCAAGGTAGCTTCCCAGGGTTCCCTCTTTAACAGGTAGATATCACCCAAATCTAATTTAGCTTCATCCCGAAGTTCTTTTTTTACACCTGGATAATTAATTACAAACTTTAATGTTTCTACAGCTTCTTCCACATTTCCCATATAAAAAGCCTGTAAATATGCTTTATTTTTTAGGCCCTCGAGTACATAATTATTAATTCCAATCTCCTCCTTCAATTCAGAATAAGCTGTGATAAGATCTTTGATTCTGACACTATCAATTGGATAGGTGTTAATGACTATTTCCTGCTTCACCTCTATGAGGCTTTTCTTGGCTATCACGTAGTTCGAATGATCCTTGTCAGGGTATTGCTCCATTACATACTGATAGCTCCTCTCAGCTATCTCATATTCCTTATTTGCTCGCGCAGTATTTCCAAGGTTTAATACTATTTGACCTTTAGCTCCTCTTCTCTTATCAAATGCCCTCGCCTGGATGTAAGCACCAAAGAAATCATTCATCTGAATATGAACCCAAACCAGCAGATCGTTATAAAGATAATTATTAGGTTCTTTTTGAATCCTTTCGATCAACAATTGTTTCAAACTGGGAAAATCATCTTCTGTAAGATATACCTGAAAGACTCTTTTAATGTAAGATATATTCTGGGGATTTTGCTCTGCGAAAAGTAGAAACTCATTGACCATTTCGTCTTTTCTATTCAAAATACGATATATGTTAGCAAGATCTATTGCATACATATCTGCTTTTCCGGTTACATCTCTCGTTTTTAAATATGATTTTACTGCATAATCAGAAAGGTCATTTCTTACCATATAATGTGCAGCCATCTGAACTTGTGATGGATTGTATGCAATGCGATTTACCAACATATCCATATGGTCTTCCAGCTTTCTATCTTTATTCATGTACTTATATAGAATGCCCTGATCGATTTGATAAAAAATATTATCAGGATTGTGTTTGATCAGTTTATCGAGATGAACTTGTGCCTCGTCATAAAGGGCTTTATTTAATAAAATATCAAAATAATTTTTGTGGATAAGTGATGTGTTAAGCCGGGATCCGGAAAGATCTCTATAAATCGTTAAAGCTTTATCAACAGATCCTTCCTTATAATATGAATCGGCAAGCGCAATCCTGTCGCGGTCTTGTCCAATTATTATTACCGGAATAAAGAATAATAAAACTGAATAGAAAATGATGTTTTTTAACTTATTCACAAATTCAACTCCCCTATATATATTAATATATATTATTTAAAAAAAGATTATTAAAAACTATTATACTGTGGATTTGTGGAAAACTACCTCCTATTAATTTACTTAATTTTTCTCTACAAAGTTATCCACTTCCCTCTTTTATTTATTTCTTTATTTAAACACCCCGGATTCGATTACCGGAAAAAGTTATCCACTTATGTTGATATAGTTTTTTAGCTATTTGTATATAACTCTTCCCAACATATGTCTGTGGATTGAGGTCCTGTTTTTAGGGATAACTTTTATTTTATTGTTGATGTTGAATACCTCGATAAGTTATTAACCTTTATCCACATTTGATGACTCACTTGTCAACAGGATATCCATATCAAAATTCTCCCCCGTATATTCCCACTTTTCTCTCAGATTGAATTGCTTTACATTATTAATTATTGGTTCCGGGAGTATTCCTTTTAAGATGTTTCCTATATCATGTTGTCTGTTATTATTTTGATCGACAATTATTCTCATTTTATAATCACCGGGCTCCACAAAATCAAATCGATACTCCGGATTTTCTTCAGTGACGTATTTCTCATAGACGACATTATTATTTTTTTGAAGTTGAATGATTGCTCCGGAAGTAAGATTTTCAATTGCTCCAGAAAGGATCGCATACTTATCCCTGTCTGGAAATGTGAAACTTTGATTTAAACTTTGAGATGAATCATTTCTTACTGATATAAATGAAGCGGTACTATAATTAAGAATGATTTTGTTTCTGTTGATTTTATTCAATGAATCATTTCTAATAATATCATAAACGAAGGAGGTATCATTAAATAATATAGTAGTGGCTGCAATAGTTTTATATTCGTTGATAAGTGAAGTATTTATCTGGTAATTATCCTCATCTATCAAAACTGTATCTAAATATAGCTTTAAACTATCTTTTATTATTTTAATTATGGGTTTGTTAGATATTATTTCTGAGTAAACAGTATTATTTAATACTAATTTTCTATCAGAATTAATTTTTGTAGTAAACTCTTCGCTCCCTCTCCTCGATGGTCTGCGTTTAATCCATATAGTATCTGTCGCTGTATTATCAATAGAATCGGATACTGTAATTACTGTATGGATACTATCGATCATCGTAGTATCAGGATAGAATATTACTTTTTTATTATTCGAAGAAAGATTGAATGCAGGTATTTCTTTATCATTTATAGATTGTAGTTTTTCAACACTTATTCCTTTATTATAATTAACAGCAAAATTTAAACCGTCAGGTCTAGAATTGTTTAATTTAATATCCTGGATATTGATTTTTATCATATCCATATTTACCTGCTGTAAAGAAGAATTTAATTCCAGGGTATCTGGTATAAAGGCAAACGATTCGGAATTTGATTCGAGCAAGAGATTTCTATTTTGATCTTTTATAGCTCTCAGAAGATATCTTCCATTTTTAATATTTGTAAATTTATATAAACCTGAATCATTTGTTTCTATAACATATCTTGGTTTAACCTCTCTAAAATCTGCAGTATCGTTTGGAATATATAATCCTACAATAGCTTGTTTTGAAGGTTCCCCTGTGAATAGATCTTTTATTTTTCCACCGATGGAAAGAGAGTCAATATATGATCCGGTACTAAATGCCAGATATAAATTTTCCGGACTATTATCTTCATTAAGATCTCCAATTGCCTCGCGGAAATTTAGTGTATAAGTTGTATTGGAATCAAGCTCATCATTAATAGTAATAGTAAGTTTGTTTCTTTTTACACTGTATGTATAGTCTTCAATCCTGGGACTTATTATTAGTTCTTCTTTTATTTTATTTGCCTTAATATCTTCATTGAACTCTAAAATTATTTCATTCGGAGTTACATTGGTTGATTGATCATCGGGATATATATTAACCAACTCAGGGGGAATTGTATCTTTAGGTCCACCAGTTGGAGGAACCTGGTTGGCACAAGAATTTCCAAATAAGGAAATTATTAATATAAAGATGAATATTAAAAAGTATTTATTTCCCATTTCTAAAAATATATATTTTACTGGATTGCTGGTTTGTAAATAATGAGGCTAAATTAGATATCATGCCAAAGATACTTCCTTTGATTGTTGCCATATATGATTTCTTATGTTTTTCACTAAGGATAGAAACATAGGGAGCATCAAACCACATCGGTTTATCATCAACGAATTTAATATTAAAATCTGATGCTAATTTTATTAAATCATTTTTTCTGAAATGGTATAAATGCCTGGGAACATCATATGCTGCCCAATCACTTTTATAATATTTCTCATCAAAACTTTCTCTGTTGGGTACTGCAATAATCAGGATTCCATTGAGTTTAAGAATCGCTTTTAACCTTTCAAATTGATTTTTCAAGTCCGGTACATGTTCCAACACATGCCACATAGTTATAACATCAAAATTTTTATTTATCTTTTCCCAGTTGTCAATTAAGGTAATACCATGTGTTGTTTTTGCTACATTTCGAGCATCTGAATCAGGCTCAAATCCCTCTGCTTGCATACCATTTCTATTGCAGAAGTTAACGAAGTATCCGGTTCCTGCTCCGACGTCCAGTAGGTTTCCATTTTTGTCTTTACTGTATTTACGAACAAGATTGTATTTAATTTTGAGACTGAAATCCCTCACCCTTTTATATACTTTATTCGTTAGTCCTTCATCAGTATCTGAATGAGAAATATAGGTATCACTTTTATAATACTCACCTAAATGTTCATCTGCTGGTCTTGGACTAGTAAATCTAAACCCACAGTCTCTACATTCTACTAGCTGAAAAAGTTCACCGCTTACTGTATTATCTCTGCATTTAAAAATGTCTATAAAAGAAGAATGCCCACAGATGGGGCAATCTTTTATTTCTATCTTATTCATTATTTACCTAAATAAACCATTAATATTGAAATGTCAGAAGGGCTAACCCCGCTAATCCTTGAAGCCTGGCCAATGGTTTCAGGAGATATCTTTTTTAGTTTCTCCCTACCTTCAGCTGAGAGGGCTGATAATTTATCATAATCAAAAGCTGTAGGAATTCGATGAGTTTCTATATTCTTCATCTTCTCGGCCATTTGTTTTTCTTTGGTAATATAATGATCGTATTTGATCTGAATTTCTGCTTGCTCGAGAATGATGTCTTGATATTTTCCAAGATACTCATCCGTTACGGGAGTCAATTCTTTAACCTTTTTAATTGAGAGCTCTGGTCTTTTTATAAGTTGGCTCAGGCTTTGCTTTTCTTTAAGGCCTGCAGAATTCATTTCAGTTAATGTTTCATTAACTTCTTTCGGGGTAACCTTTTTTTGATTCAGATCATTAAGTAAATGTTTAAGATCTGTTCTTTTATTGTTAACCGCTTCTACCCTTTTTTCATCAGCCAGCCCGAGGTTATAACCTATGTCAGTCAGTCGAAGATCTGCATTATCCTGACGAAGAAGAATTCTGAATTCAGCTCTGGATGTAAACATACGATACGGTTCTTCAGTACCTTTATTGATCAGGTCATCAATTAGTACTCCAATGTATGCTTCGTCTCTTGATAGAATAAAAGGGTCTTTATCATTGATTTTATTATGAGCATTTATACCTGCCATTAATCCCTGACAAGCTGCTTCTTCATAACCAGTAGTACCATTTATCTGTCCTGCGAAATAAAGGTTTTCAACACCTTTAGTTTCCAGAGTATTTTTTAATTGTGTTGGCTGGAAGAAATCATATTCGATAGCATAGCCAGGTCTAAACATTTTAACATTCTCGAAGCCTTCAATCTTTTTAGGGCGTTGTATTGTATATCCTCAGGCAAAGATGTACTGAAACCATTAACGTATACTTCAACAGTGTCCCATCCTTCTGGTTCTACAAATATCTGGTGACGGTTTCTCTCCGCAAATCGATTTATTTTATCTTCAATGGAAGGACAATACCTCGGTCCTAGTCCCTGTATTCTTCCATTAAACATTGGAGATCGATCAAAACCCTGTCTCAATGTTTCATGAACTTCTTCACTTGTATAGGTAATGTAACATGATCTTTGTTGAATTAGTGGTTTTGTTTCGTCACTAAAAGAAAACTTCCCAGGATTTTCATCTCCCTCCTGTTCTGTCATTTTATTATAATCTAATGATCTACCATCTACTCTGGGAGGTGTACCAGTTTTCATTCTTCCAGATTCAAAACCAAGAGATACCAGTTGTTCTGTAATACCTTTTGCAGATCTTTCCCCTGCTCTTCCACCTCCGAATTGTTTTTCACCTATATGTATAAGGCCATTCAAGAATGTTCCATTTGTTAATACGACAGCTTTTGCTCCTATTTCTAAGCCCAGGGAAGTTTGAATACCGGTAACTTTATTGTTTTTTACAACAAGGCCAGTCACCATCTCCTGCCAGAAGTCAACATTTGTATTGCGTTCTAATGCCAATCTCCATTCCTCCGCAAACCGCATTCGATCATTTTGTGTTCTGGGAGACCACATTGCAGGACCCTTAGACATGTTTAGCATCCTGAATTGGATCATTGATTTGTCAGATACAATACCTGACATTCCACCTAAAGCATCTATCTCTCGGACTATTTGTCCTTTAGCCACACCACCCATAGCCGGATTACATGACATCTGCGCTATAGTATTCATATTCATGGTAGCTAATAAAACTTTAGATCCCATCTTAGCAGCACAATAAGCAGCTTCACAACCTGCATGACCACCACCAACTACAATAACATCGTACTCTTGAAACATATAGTTCTATAATTAAATTGTTCCACGTGGAACAGTATTGTTAAGTGTTTCACGTGGAACAGTTGTAATAATTTTCTTACTGATTATTTATTATAATTATTGTTCCACGTGGAACATCTTGTTGTATTTGTTTAATGCATTATCTTCAGCTAATCTCATATTATCTGATTCTTCATCTGTTTTATCTTTAAATCCTACCAGATGCAAAAATCCATGTATAATTACTCTTCTGATTTCCTCGTTGAACGACAAACCCAAAGAATCAGCGTTGTCTTTTACACGATCAATGCTTATAAATATATCACTCTCTACTTCTTCATTTTCAGATTCTCTATTGTCAAACGTGATAATGTCGGTTAGATAATCATGATTCAAATATTCTTTATTGATATCTAATAAATATTTATCAGAGCAAAAGATATAATTGATATCATTGATTTTTACATCGTAAAAATCTGCCATCTGGTTAATCCATTCTTTAACCTGATTTTCTGATTGAAGATCAAATGAAATATCCTCGCAGTGAAAAGAAATAGATTGATCCATTAGTTAAGATAAAAAGTTAATATCACCCTTTTTCCCTCATCTTCAAATGCAACTTCGTCACTAAGGTGTTTCATTAAAAAGATTCCACGCCCACCGGGTTTGTCAATGTTTTCAGGTGCAGTAGGGTCTGGAAGCGTTTCATAATCGAAACCCTCTCCTTCATCCTCTATTTCAAATTGTATTGACCCCTCGGTAAATATTAGTGATAAATATACACTTTTATCCATCACATTCTTATTTCCATGCTGGATCGCGTTGTTTACAGACTCTGTTACAGCTACCATTATGTTACCGTAAACCTCATCTGTCAATTGATATTTTTCCTTCGCATTGTCGATAAAACTTTCTACAATGCGAATGTTTTCCGTAATGGAGGGAAAATCAATCTTAATAGATTTCATTTTTAGTTTGTCGTTTTTTGTATTTTGTTAATATACTTATTTACTTCTCTTTTGTAATAAGGGTTCAAATTTAATGGAACCGTCTTTAATAATTCTATTTCTTTTTCCATCTCCCTTATATATTTTTTAAATGATGGTGGTATTTTCTGGTAATCCTCCTTAGCCGTCTCCCCTTTTCGTTCATCGTCCATTTCTCTTTCTTTCATTGCTTTTTCAAATTCAAGCATTCGAGTCATGATTTCTTTTTGACGCTCGATGGTTTTTTCCGTGATATTCTTGTTAACGAGGTCTTCTTCATTTTCCTCCATTTTCTTTATAATATCACCACCTATTCCAGAACCTCCATCTTCGTTATTTAGCTCCTCTTTCATTTCCTCCATCATTCTTCTTATTCTCTCCTGTTCTGCTGCATAACGAGCAAGTTCTTCAGAAAGTTGCCTTCCTGTTTTACCACTTTTCTTTAGTTGCTCTATTTTATCACTCAATTGTTGCTGAAGCTGTTTTAAGCCTGGCATTCCTTGTTGTTTACCATCTTTATTATTAGGCATACCCATTGCATTAGCCATCGCTTGTTGCATTTGCTGCATAACGTCATCTAATAATAAGGCCAAATTGTTCATATGCATCATTGCAAATTGCTGATCAGCTACTGCTTCCTTAACTTTTTTCTCCTTTAAAAGAGTTACCGCTTCATCTATTTGTTTATTCATTGAAGCAAGCTCCCGGGTTACTGTCGCTTCAATCACAAAAACTCTTGAAGCCAGGCTTCGCAAGCTGTCTTCAATAATTTTAGAATCATTTTTTATTTCTAGTTGCTTATTAGACAGTGATTTATAACGAGGATCACTATTGTCAAGTTTTGAAAGAGATTGAAAAAGTTCCTCCTGGTCTTTACTGATTTTAATTAAATTTTCAAGTAAAAATCTTAAGTCATCCAGATTTTCATTCATAGATTCCATTTCCATGCTTTGTTGCATGCCAGAAAGAGACTGTTGCATCTTTTTCATCTCTTCATTTGTCTTTTTCTGTTGGTCATTAATTTTTGAAGGATTACTATTTTTCTGGAGTTCTTCTATGCTTTTTTCTAAATTTTCATCAATATTCTCCTGTTCCTGTTCTGTGTTTTCAAGATTTTTCGGATTTGATAATTCATTATTGATTTCCTCCAGCTCATCCATGGAGTTTTTTAAATCTTCAAATTCTTCTTTAATCTTTTCTTGCTTGTTAAGCTCCTGATTTCCTTCGTTTTGCTCAGAAAGTTCCTGCTGCTCCTTTTGTAATTCATCTAACTGATCAATATTTTCCTTAAGCTTAAGATCAAATTGAAGTTGCTTAAAAAGTTCTAATGCTCTGTCAAGGTTTTGTTCTAATTCCTTTTCATTGAATTGGATATTCTCTAATTGTTCCTGAATCTCATTTAAATTTGATTGATCTTCAAGCATTTTTTGAAGCTCCTCATATAACCTTTTAGTCTCCTCATCTAAAAGGTCATCCATTAACTTTTGTAACTTCTCACTCTTGTTTTTTAGGTTTTCATCTAATTTATTAAACCTTTTTTGCTGCTCATTTAATTCATTATAAGATTCTTTCATCTTTTGAAGCTCTTTTCTAAGCTCTTCCTGCTTTTCAAGAACCTCTTTCAATTCCTGCTTATCATTATATTCTAATTCTTTCTTCGTTTTAAGCTTTTGATTGACATCATCAAGTTGTTTGTTTAATTCTTGTGCTTGTTCAATTTGTTTTTGAATACCTGATTCTGTTTCAGCCTTTCTTTGAGCAAGTTCCTCTTTAATTTCCTTTGTGCTTGGAAGGTTTAGGTTTCGCTTTGAGGTACTGGTCGCTTTATGTCCGTTAACCGCATCATTATCCCAAATAGTAAGATAATATTCTACCCCGTAATCAGAATTATTTAATAAGGAATCAATATTCCATTGATAATAAAAACCCGCGCTGTTTTGCTTGGGTATTGAAATGTTAATGCTACGGAATTTTTTTTCAGGATTATTTCTGAAAAATAACTTTAATCTTGTTAATCCATAATCATCTGTAACCTTCCCTCCTATAATAACATAGGAATAAAGTACACTGTCAAGTTGGGTTTGATATTCGATGGCCGGATATTTATCTTTTATGACTGAAAGTTCAATATTTGAAGCTATTTCTTTTTGGCCATCCTTACCTATGAGTGAAAGTGATAAATTCTGAGGGAAAATAGCGCTTTTATTATAAGTTAATTTACTTATATTTTGACTAATATTTTTAATTATTCTGTTGGTGTCATCTGAAATGACTGCCTGGTCAGCAAATTGTGTTTGCCAATTGAATAAAAGCTTGGTTCCTTCAGGAACTATAATATTATTTGTGTTACTAAAGCTCTCATCTTTAAGTCCTGTATATGCGGGATAATCTGCCTGAATATTTAAAGAAGTTATCATTGGCTTGTCGACAACTTTTAAATTATATGTTACAGATTGATACCCTGCTGCCTCAAAGTAAAATTCAAAACCTCTTTGAATTTGTTCTATGATTAAAGAGTAAGTATTATCTTCTGATTTGTTTAGTGAATATGTTCTGGTCGGTGTAACTAAATAACAATTTTCAGGAATCTTCTCGCCTTTTAAACTCACTGAAATTATCGCTTTATCGCCTCTTTTATATGTAAGTGTATTTGATAGAAGATCAAAATTAAACGGAGCTGGTTTTACATAGTGTTTATCAAAATTAATCAGTCGTTCTGTGCTTTGAGTTATAAAGGAAGGATAGAAAAATAAAAGGATTAAAACTAATCCAATAGGAGGAGCAGCGTATTTGAGATATTTTTTTAATTTGCTAAAATTTACCGCATCTGAAAAATCAAATTTATCCAGTTCATTTATCCTTTTGGAAATTTCAGCTTGAATTAATGATTGATCGCCTAAAGAGATAGATCGTAACTGCAATGTATTTATTAACCTGTCATTTATTTCTGGAAAATGTTTTCCTATAAATATTGCAGCACTCTCATCAGTAAGTAATTTATCAGATCGTAAAAGCCGAATAAAGGGTATAATCAAGCCTGCGATTACTAATGAAATAAATGTAATTGACAGAATTAAAAATAAAATAAACCTCACTGACCCTGAGAAATAGGAAAAATATTCCAGGGCTGAAACGATAAGGTATATTCCCAAAAAAGAAGTCAAACCAATAATGCTATTCTTTATCAGCTTGCGCGTATAAAATCGTTTCTTATACTTGGCGATATTTTTGGATATACTATCTATATTATTTTTTTAATTGAAAACTTAAACTAAGCAATATATTTTAAACGGAGAAAGAGGGGCTTCCGTTTAATACCTACTCAATATTAAAATCCATTTCAGTATTAAAATAATCGATAATATTAAGTTTTAACAGTTTTTCCTGATCAAGCAAGTCAAAATGTGGTAATTTCTTTACAGGTTTCCAGTGAGGCCATCCATCTTCATCAATTCCTTCAAGTTCATAATATCCGGAAAGACTCAATACTTTGCAAATAGCAATATGCATTAAATCTTGTTTTTGTTCTTTCGAAAATCTTTTTGGGCCATAACCTAATTCCTGGACACCAATTAAAAATAATACGCTATTAAGATCAGCAGGTTTTTTGCCTACCGAATCCTCCAGCTTATTAAGTAAAGATTGCCAGGACCTTTCAAGGTCAAGATCTTTTTTATAGATCATTTGTTTCACTTTGTTTTAATTCATTCCAGAACTCAACGGCTCTGCGTAAATGAGGAATGACTATAGTTCCTCCAATTAAATTTGCTACAGAGAAAATCTCGTAAACCTGATCATCACTTAGATTTAGCTCATGGCATTTTGTCAAATGATACTTAACACAATCATCACACCTTAATACCATACTACAAGCCAAGCCTACGATTTCCTTTGTTCTTTTATCTAGAGCCCCTTCCTGAAAAGCATTTGTGTCCAGATTAAAGATTCTTTTTAATATTTTATTATTAGCGCCCAGAATCTCATCGTTCATTTTTGCGCGGTACTCATTAAATTCTGTAACTGAATTACTCATATATTTTTATTTATAAGAATGCAAAGCTAAATTTTGAAACCGAAATTGAAAACACAACCAAAACATTATTCAATGCTTTCCGATTTTATTTCATTATTTTTTCCTGAATATTGCCATTCGTGTGGCAATCTATTATTAAAAAAGGAAAATCAGGGACTATGTTTTAACTGTCTTTCTTCCCTTCCGGTTACAGATTTTCACCATTTCTTTCAGAATGAATTAAGATATCGGTTGAGTATTCGGTTTCCGGTTGCATTTGCATTGGCTTATTTATTTTACCGGAAAGGAAATCAAACCAGTATTCTTTTAGATGAAATCAAATATAAGGGAAATAAAAAGTTAATTTTTGACCTGGGAATCAGGTATGGAGAGTTATTAATAGAAAACAACACAAAACTTGAAGATTACACTTTAATTCCGGTTCCGATTCATGCAAAGAAAAAATCTATGAGAGGATTTAATCAAAGCGAAGAATTTGCTAAGGGGTTGTCCAGGGCTATTGGTTGTGAGTTAAGGAACGATTTAATATACAGAGCTTTTAATATGGAAAGCCAAACAAGTAAATCGCGGTGGGACCGATGGATAAACACTTCGGAAACCTATATTTTCAAAGATCATAAAGACGTACCGAAAAAGATTATATTAGTAGATGATGTAGTAACTACCGGTGCTACCCTGGAGGCGATATATGAATGTATTCCGGATCACATTAGTAAAGAACTTCAGATCGGTGTGATCTCTCTGGCTATCACCAAATAAAAAAACCCTGACTAATTAGCCAGGGTTTTCTTTTTCAAAATTTTATTTACTAGTAATTAGATCCTGCTCTAATCATAGCACAACGGAATCCAACAGTAGATGTCGCTGAATCTTCTTCTAAGTACCTTCTGGTACCTGGAGACATCCAGTATGCAACATCTTTCCATGAACCTCCTTTGTAAACTCTAGTTCTGTTACTGATTAGAGAGTTAAAGTTTTCAGTATCGTAACCATCTTCCTCATCAAGGAAACCTCCTCTTCGGAATGGGTTAAGGTCATCAACATCTTCGAATGATAGTGGGCGGTAAACATCCTGTACCCATTCGTTTACATTACCTGCCATATTATATAGACCGTAATCATTTGGTGGGTTATCATATACATAAGCTGTGATCATTGCACCGTCATTTAACTTACCGGCAATACCAGCGTAGTCACCTCGACCTCTTCTGAAGTTAGCAAGGAAGTAACCCATTTCTTTTCCGTATGGATTTCTTAATGCATGACCATCCCAAGGATAAATTCTTGAGTGTGTTTGAATTTCGTCTAACCACTGAGTACCGATCAATGCATAAGCTGCATATTCCCACTCAGCTTCTGTTGGTAGTCTGTAATCCGGAACAACAACACCACTTTCCAGAGGAATTCTGCCTCCTGAACTAGCATCTACTTCAATTCCAGATTCTTCGCTTAATCTTTGGTTAACTACTGCAGTTCTCCATTTACAGAAATCTGTTGCCTGAATCCAGCTAACTCCTACAACAGGATAATATCTGAAACCAGGATATCTTAGATAATGATCTACGTAACTATCATTGAATGCCAGTTCTTTTCTCCAAACAGTAGTGTCTGGAAGAGCTGATTGATAAAACTCAGGAGTTGAGTCTTTTTTAATGGCATGAAGATATTCTAACCAGTGAATGTTGGCTACCTCAGTTTCATCCATATAGAAACTGGCTACTGTAACAGTTCTTTCGACGTTATCACGACTGTTCATGATATCTTCTTCGAAAGATCCGAGTACCGTTCTTCCTCCCTCGATAAATACAAGGTTTGGTCCCACAGGCTGGTCGCGGTATTCGCTGACCTGAAAGCCTTCATCAGCATTATATTCTAAGCCGGTTGTTGTACTGACAGGTCCCGGGTTTTGCGCATTTGGCTGCGTCTTCATTTTACAGGAACCCATCACTGCTGCTACACATAAAAAAAGTGATAAGCGTTTTGCAGTTCTTGAAAGTTTTTTCATTGTGCTATGCTATTTTGAAAAAAATGAATGCTAATATATTAATATTTAAATATCTATTCAAAGATTACCGTTAACGCTTATGTAATCAATGGTAGATAAATGCAACATTTTTACAGTTTTAATGAAAGAGATTAATCTTCAATAAGTAAAACTGTTTAATTGCCTGTTTATTACGCATAATTAGTAAAAAAAAACTATGAAAGGAAAAAACCCTTCAATATTATCCTTCAAATGTAAGATAATATTTATGATTGCGTACATAAATAGTGGTATTACATTTATCTTTAACGTTCTTAATTTTAGAATAAGCGTATTTGGATTTTTAAAAGTATGAATAATTTTTTTGGAAAGAAAGTCTTTTTAATAGCATGGTTTGTTTTTCAAACACTTGTAGTATTTGCACAAAATACGAATGAAAATTTGTTATCTTTTCCTCAAAGTACCTATACTATTGAAGAAGGAGATACTCTTATTTTACCCGTAAATGCTTCGGTATCTTCTGATTCTGTCGAGATAGGTTTACGGGGAACAGCCAGAAAATTTTCTTATATCCAGAATGATACCTTGTTTATAGCTCCTGATTATTCTACAGTAAACAGACTTGATTCCCTTACAGATTTTCAATCGGTTGTCTTTATCCGAAAAGGAGATGAAATTTTATCAGAAGAAACATTGTGGTTTCGTGTAAAACATAAGAACCGGAAGCCGAGAACCTCGACTATTAATAAGTTTTATGTTCAGTATGGTGTTGAAAATAAATATCAAATCGATAAACAGGCTTTCTCAGATCCCGATGGTGATCCAGTTGTGTTTTTTGCAGATCCTGCCAGACTTCCGCAAGGACTAAAAGTTTCTCAGTCAGGTGAGGTTACCTGGAAACCCTCTCGTTATCAATTTAATAAATTACGCCGGACTCCATATGAATTACAATTTTATGTAGAAGACCAACCTTATAAAGCAAGATCTGAAGGAAGGCTTATTATTGAAACTACTCAGATCGATTTGCCACCGCAGATTAGCATGGTACCCCAAACGGATATTATAGAGATATATGAAAACTCAACAGTAAATATTAAGTTTTTCTTATCAGACCCTAACGGAGACGATGATATAAGTGGGTTTTATTTTGTGAGTGATAAAGCGGAAATTGATGATTCAGCTTTGAGAAAAAATACGGAATCACAATATGAGATGATCTGGACTCCTGATTATGATTTTGTCTCAGAAGAGGAAAAAATAGATAGTGCAAAACTGACATTTTTTGCTATGGATAAAAGTGGTAAAAAGGATCAAAAGAATGTCACTATTTTGGTAAAGCACGCAGAAAATCTGGCTAAAAAGGATAAGATCTTTTACGAACAGTATATTAATGTGCTGAGTGAGGTCTATATTCTAAGTGAACAACTGGAAGACAAAGAAAAGGAATTAGAAAAAAATTACAAGAGAGCCAGAAAGGGAAAAAAGAATCGATCCATATTGAATGCGACTTTAGGTGCTACCACCGGACTTTCTCCTATTTTTCTTGAAGGCGATGCAAGTAAAATGGTTTCCGGAGTAGGTGGAACTACTGTTGTAACAATAAATACGCTGGAAGCAACCGAGGTTATTGGGCGTTCTGCACAAGATCTCATGGAAAAAAGAAATATCGCTGCAGAGTTAAAAATAGAAGTGATCACCAAGGCTGATGCTTTTGCAAGAAAATATGCATTTAAAGAAGCACGCAGAACTCAGGAATTTCAGAATGACTATCAGAAACTAATGCTCGTATTAGCAGATAAAAGATTAGTTAGACTGGAACTCGATCCGTCCTACACTGTGAATCACAAGATCACAGAAAACAAATTGAAAAAGAAATTCAATGGATTTCAAGCTGACAGCTTCGATGAAGATTAAGCAGGACCTATAAAATTTTAGCTGGTTCAAGTAAATTAGCCACCTTGAGAGTGTCAAGAGGTTTAACTATATACTTGTACACTCTTTCATGATCTTTTGCTTTCTTAAAATCATTAAAATCTGGCGAACTGCTTACTATTAGAACTTTACCCTTTTTTTTACTTGAATTATACTTGTCAAGAAATTGCCAGCCTGACATATTTTTCATCTGGATGTCAAGAATGATCAAGTCCGGGTCTTCTCCCTTTTCTAAATCTCTCAATGCTTCATCCGGATCAGTATATTCATTTACACTAAAATGAGGGTAGTGATATGAAAGCATGTTTTTACACAACTTATTGCAAATAGGCTCATCGTCGATAATAAAAACTTTACTGATTTCTCTTGGACTCATTCTTTAAATTTAGCGGCTAAATGGTTAAAAAATTTTTGGAATGTGTCGAAAATAGGCAACAATTATCTTATTGTCAACAGTTTAAGCATCTTAATTTGCATTAATGGTACAAATGAAAAATATAGACCTTATTTATCGCTAAAATTCATTCAAATATTTATTTATCTTTGAGAAAATATTTTCTGCAGGAACAAAATGGAATATACTGACATTCTTATTGATTTGAGAAGGATAATAAGAGCCATAAACCTTGAAAGTAAAAGGATTCAAAAAAAATATGGTCTTAGTATTCCCCAATTACTCACTTTGAAATTTCTTAAGCAGTCAGACAAAGGGATGGCAACGCAAAAAGATATTAAAGCCCATTTAAATTTAAATGCGAGCACTGTTACAGGAATAATAAAGCGTTTGGAATCAAAAGGTTATGTAGCAAGACTTCCAAGAATCGAAGATAAGCGAAGCAGCCTCATCGCATTAACTAAAACCGGCCAGGATTCTTTTGACAAAATTCCTCCCCTGATGCAGGAAAAGCTGGAGACCAGTCTGGAAAAACTTGACGATATAGAAATTAATCAGATTAAATCATCAATTAATACATTGGTTAACTTAATGGATGCAGGCAAAATTGATGCTTCTCCATTATTAACAACCGGTGAGATAATATCAAATTCCAAGGAATAAAACATTTTAATTGGCACAACGGATAATTTCATATTAATTTTGTTTCACCTGAAACTATTTTTAATAAAAAGTTATCACAACCATTTTTAGTAGCACTAAAGCAAAAAGAAAGTTCAGTAGAAATCAAATCTCTTTATGAATATTATAGACCTGGCCATTTTTGCCATTTACATGATTGCCATGTTAGGTGTTGGGTTCTTCTTTTTACGAAAAAATGAAGGACTGGATGATTATTATGTAGGTGGTAGAGGGATGTCGAGCTGGCATATCGGATTAAGTGTAGTTGCAACTGATGTCGGAGGTGGATTTTCGATTGGCCTTGGCGGATTAGGATTTACGATGGGAATTTCCGGGAGTTGGATGCTTTTTACCGGATTGCTCGGAGCCTGGCTCGCCGCTGTATTTCTTATCCCGGTAGTTAGGGGAAATGCTGCATTCAGTAAATTCCACACCATGCCCCAGGTTTATGAGTATTTCTTTGATAAAAAGGTAGCGATCACTGCAGCCGTTATATCCGCTATTGGCTATGCAGGATTTACAAGTTCACAGATATTAGCCGGCGCAAAATTAGCTTCAGGTACTTTCCAGGAACTTAATTTATCTACGGCTTTGATCATAATGGGATCAATAGCTGTGGTATACACAGTGATGGGAGGAATAAAAGCAGTAATCTATACCGATACAATTCAATGGATAATTTTATTGTCCGGCCTAATTTTTATCGGAATTCCACTCTCTTATTATGCAATTGGTGGGCTTGAAGGAATTCGGGGTACAGTAAAACCCGAAATGCTTTCGCTTGCAAATATCAGTTGGCAGGATATTGTGTATTGGGTGGTTACAATTATTCCGATCTGGTTTGTCGGAATGACTTTATACCAACGAATTTATGCCTGTAAGGATGTAAAAACCGCTAAAAAAGCATGGTACATTGCAGGCTTATTTGAATGGCCAATAATGGCGTTCATGGGGGTAGCACTCGGACTTTTTGCACGTGTAGCTGCAGACCAGGGTATGTTTGATTACCTGGGAGCAGAAAATATAGCTCAGACAGATCCCGAACAAGGACTTCCGATGTTATTGAGAACCATTTTGCCGGTTGGTCTTTTAGGGTTAATGATGTCAGCCTATTTTTCTGCTATTCTTTCAACAGCTGATAGTTGCCTTATGGCTTCTTCAGGAAACATCGTTTCAGATTTCATTCAGAAGTTTACAAATAAGTTTGATTCAGAAAAATCGGTTTTAAGATTATCACAGATAGTCACTTTAGCCGTCGGAGTATTAGCAATTCTCATTGCAAGCGTAATGGAGAATGTATTAAGCCTGATGTTATACAGTTATGCTTTTATGGTTTCGGGATTATTTGTTCCGATCATGGGAGCCCTTTTCTGGAAAAGAAGCAGTCCGACAGGAGCCTTTTGGGGAATGATTACCGGAGGATTGGCTACAGCAATGTTACAGGCAAATAAAATAACTCTGCCTACTACTCTAACCGGGCCCGAAGTTATGGCCAGGTTTAATGAATTATCAAACCAGGTTGATTTGTCAGGAATTGCAACTCAATCATTAAGTCCCGGGAAAATTATCAGTTCAATAAACTCATCACAGATAATTCACGTTGACTATCTGGATGTGTACTTTAAACTTCCGTATAATCTGGATCCTAATGTATTCGGTATTACCGCTTCAGCATTCGTGTTTATTGTATTATCTTTAATATATCCAAAATCAAAATAAAACAGCTTTTAAAATGTCAGAGACAACATTAACAGTAATTAATAGTGAGACAGGTGAAGATAGCAAATTTACTAATGATGCTATTGCTACATTTTTAGCAGAACACCTTGACGAGTTCGGAGACGATAAGTCAGATATACTCAAGGCCATAGATTATGTATACGACCGCGGAGGAAATATAATTGTTGGGGCGGATGGTGATAAAATAGTAGGAGCCGTAGTTCTGAACGAAACAGGAATGGGTGGATATATTCCTGAAAATATCCTCGTCTACATTGCTGTTCACGGTGATAAAAGAGGAGCTGGACTTGGTAAAAAATTAATGCAAAAAGCAATTGAAGTTTCAAAAGGAGATATAGCTCTACACGTGGAACCAAATAACCCGGCTAAATTTTTATATGAAAAGATTGGGTTTACCAATAAGTATCTTGAAATGAGATTTAAAAACGCATGAAAGTAAAGATTGACGATCTTGTAAAGTTCAGGAGGACTTTACACAAGCATCCTGAACTTTCAGATAATGAAAAGCAAACTCAAAAGTGGATTTTAAAAAGACTCGAGAAGATTGAGAATGGGAAGGTTTCTTCAATTGGTAAAACAGGGGTAATAGTCACCTTTGAAGGTGATGAGCCCGGGCCTGAAATTATGTTGCGTGGAGATATCGATGCCTTACCTATTCAGGAGGAATCTGATCTGGAATATAAATCTGTAAATGATGGTGTTGCCCACCTTTGCGGGCATGATGGTCATACAACTATAATATTAGGAACTACCAGGCTTTTAGATCAGACCGGAATAAAAAAAGGGAAAGTTCATTTACTATTTCAACCAGCTGAAGAAAACGGCCATGGCGCAAGGGCAGTAATCGACGACCCTCTGTTTGAAGAGGTAAATCCGGATGTAGTTTATTCTCTGCATAACATTCCTGGAGTAGAAAGAGGTAAAATTCTTTGTAAGCAAGGGAGTTTTTCTTGTGCTGCAGATAGTATTATAATTAAATTAAAAGGAGTAACTGCTCATGCTGCTGAACCTGAACACGGAATTAACCCTATGGGTTTTATCAGTAAAATGATCAGTCAATTCGCAGAATTGCAAAATCCTGACTTAAGTAATAATGATTTTCAATTAATGACCCCCATTTACGCCCACGTAGGAAATACAAGTTATGGTGTAAGTGCTGGATATGGGGAGTTGCATTATACTTTGCGTACTAAACTCAATGCCAGGATGGCAGGTCTGAAAAAAAGTGTAAAGGATATAGTCAGGGAAGTTTGTGATGGAAAAATAAATTATGAAATTGATTGGACCGAATCATTCTTCGCAAACGTCAATGACGAACATGCAGTCAATGCAATAAAAAATGCGGCTGATAAATGCGGGTTAAAATATGAAGAAATAGATCTCCCATTTAAATGGGGAGAAGATTTCGGGCTTTTCACGGATAAATTTAGCGGAGCAATGTTTGGAATAGGTGCCGGAGAAGATGTTTCTGCCCTGCATAATCCAGACTATGATTTTCCGGATGAAATTATCCGTCCATCCATTGAAATGTTCATGGATTTAGTTGATCAAAAAAATCACTTAAATGAATCATTCGTCTTGCATTGAACTAAGTACCGAGGCTTACAGACACAATCTGGAATTTATCAAAAGCCAGATAAGTAAAAACACTGTGTTTTCAAGTGTTGTTAAAGGCAATGCCTATGGCCATGGTATTGAAGAGTTCATAAAAATTGCGCTCAATGCTGGAGTTGATCATTTTTCTGTATATAGCTCTTATGAAGCAAGACGTGTTTTTGATGTTATAAAAGACGAAAACTGTACGCTCCTGGTAATGGGAGATATAACTGAAAATGACTTTGAATGGTTGATCGAAAATGAGATAGAGTTTTTTGTTTTTGAGCAGGTCAGGTTACAAAAAGTAAAAGAAGTTGCTCAAAAACTCGACAAAAAGGCTATTTGTCATGTTGAGCTGGAAACAGGGATGAACCGAACCGGCTTTAATCCCGAAGATATCGATAGTGTTTTAGAGTTCTTTGAAGAAAATAAAGATACACTTATATTCAAAGCACTTTGCACCCATTTTGCAGGTGCAGAAAGCATTGGAAACTATGTGCGGATAGAAGAACAATGCAGAAAGTTTCTGAATGTCAAAAAACATTGTGAGGAATCGGGTGTTAAACCAGAGATGTATCATACCTGTTGTTCAGCAGCAATGATACGATATCCTTCGATGCATTTTGATATGGTCAGAGTAGGTATTTTACAATATGGTTTCTGGCCAAGTAGAGAAATCCTTATTGAGTATCTTAAAAACAAAGCGATAAAGGAAAGTCCACTGTGGAGATTAATCAACTGGAAAAGCTATATTATGAGTATCCAGAAAGTAAAGACCGGAGAATATATTGGTTATGGTACTACTTATCTTGCTGGACATGATATGAAAATAGCCATTGTTCCGATTGGATATGCAAATGGCTTTAGCAGAACTTTAAGCAACACAGGACGTGTACTAATAAGGGGAGAACGGTTACCGGTTATTGGTATTGTAAATATGAACTGCCTTCAAATCGATGTAACCGGAATTGAAGATGTTTCCATAGGAGACGAGGTTGTAATAATAGGTGATCAGGGTGACCTTGAAGTTACTGTGTCCTCGTTTGGAGAATTGAGTGATCAGCTCAATTACGAATTACTCACCCGTTTACCACTAGACATACCCAGATTTATAAAATAAAATGGCTTATCTAACACTTAATAAATCAAAATTACAGCATAATTATCAGTTTCTTAATAATCTGTTCAGGGAGAACAGTATCGATTGGGCTATTGTTTCGAAATTATTATGCGGGAATGAAAAGTTTTTACAGGAGATCATTAACCTAGGTATTTCAGAGATTTGTGATAGCCGGATTTCTAATCTAAAAAAGGTTAAGTCTTTAAATCCTGATGTTGAAACTGTTTATATAAAACCCCCGGCCAAAAGAAGCATATCCAAAATCGTTAAATATGCAGATGCTAGTTTTAATACCGAATATGAAACAATTAAGTGGCTCAGTGAGGAAGCGGTAAAGCAAAACAGACAGCACAAAGTAATAATTATGATTGAGCTCGGCGACCTCAGAGAAGGCGTTATGGGTGAAGAGCTCATGGATTTTTATGCATCGGTTTTCAAATTGCCAAATATAAAAGTTACCGGAATTGGTTCTAACCTGAATTGTCTGTATGGTGTTATGCCATCTACGGATAAGCTTGTTCAGCTCAGCCTCTATAAGCAATTAATTGAAACCAGGTTTAATGTAAAAATTCCATGGGTAACCGGTGGTACTTCTGTAGTGGTACCTCTCTTATTTAAACATCAGGTTCCCGTAGGTATAAATCACTTCAGAGTAGGAGAAATTTTATACTTTGGTAATAATCTCTTTACCGGAGAACTGGTTGAGGGAATGAAGCACGATGTTTTTAAATTATATACTGAGATAATTGAGATAACTGAAAAGCCTAAAGTCCCAATTGGTGTTTTAGATGAAAACCCAAGTGGTGAAACATTTAAAATAAACGAAGAGGACTATGGGCAGAGTAGTTACCGTGCCATTATTGATATTGGGTTGCTTGATATCGATCCGGATTATTTAATTCCAGAAGATGATGACCTTTCCATTTCCGGAGCTAGTTCGGATATGCTGATTATTGATCTCGGAGAAACCGATCGGGATATGAAAGTTGGTGATCTGGTTGCTTTCAATTTAAAATATATGGGAGCCCTCAGTATTTTAAATTCTAACTACATAGAAAAGAAGGTTGTAGATTAACATAAATTACTTAAGCATAAAAAAAGGCTGTCATTCGACAGCCTTTTGTTGTTTATTGAAGAAGGGTATTAAATTCTATCCAGTGCTTGCTTAATGTCTGAAATTATATCCTCCGGATTTTCCACACCGATACTTAATCGCACAAGCTTTTCTGTAATCGATACAGATTCTTTTATATCAGTTGAAACATCAGCATGAGTCATACTGAACGGATGTTCAGCTAAACTTTCAGTACTTCCTAACGATACGGCTAGTGTTATTAGATTTAGGCTATTTAGAAACTTGAAAGCCTCTTTTTCACCACCTCTAATATCAAAGCTGATCATTGCTCCCGGTCCTTTACATTGATTTTTATAAATCTCAAATTCTTTTGGATTCTCTTCAGCAGATAAATTTCCGAGGTAATAAACCTTTTCAACTTTTGGATGAGAGTTTAAAAATTCAGCAACTTTTGCAGCATTTACTGCCTGAGTTTCCATTCTCATTTTCAGAGTTTCAAGGCTCCTCATTAATAACCAGCCAGTCCAAGGCCCGGCCATATTTCCGAGGAATGTTCTCATCCCTTTTATTTCTGCCATCAATTCGCTACTGCCCAAGACTGCTCCAGCGATAACATCACTATGACCTCCGATATATTTTGTTGCAGAATATACAATGAGATCCGCACCCAGGTTCAAAGGGTTCTGCCATACCGGTCCAAGATAGGTGTTGTCTACTACAAATAAAGTTTTTGATTCCTCAGTGCTTAATTCCTTAGAAAGCTCAGAACACATATTGATGTCAATCAAGGAGTTGGTTGGGTTTCCCGGCGTCTCGACATAGATCATTTTAACCGAATCAGTAAGCCCTTTATCTTCCAGTTTTTTCTGGATATCAGCTTTAGAATCGGTTGCATTAAAATCAATGATATTAATACCAAATCGGGTTAATACATGATTGATAAAGTGATGTGAGCCACCGTAAAGAGGATTTGAATACAATAAAGTATCTCCCGGGTTTAAAAAAGTCAGCATTGAAGTACTAATAGCTGACATTCCACTTTCAAAAACAGCTGCATCATCAGCGTTATCCCAAAGGGTTAACCGGTTTTCCAAAATTTCTAAATCCGGATTATTTAAACGAGAGTAGATTAATCCCAATTCCTCATTTTCTTCTTTCTCTCTGAGTCCATAGGCTACTTCAAAAAAAGCTTTACCTTCCTCAGCATTTTTAAAAACAAATGTTGACGTTAAAAAAATCGGACACTTGAGTGCTCCCTCAGATAATTCCGGCTTATAACCGTAACTCACCATTAAGCTTTCTGGCTTCATATATGTCTTATTTGGGTTGTTCTTATCGCAGTATGAAAATAATTATGGAGAAATGCATTACCTTTAGAAAAGGTTTATTTCTTTTTACATTTAATAGAAAATTTTTCTTTATTGAAAGCTGATTAGGTTGTCCTATAGAAAAATATTTATGACCATCTTATGAAATTAGATCTAACAGACCTCCGGATTCTTAACGCCCTTCAGCAAAATGGTAAACTGACTATGAAAGAACTTGCTGCCTCAATGGGTTTAAGCATTACTCCTGTTTATGAAAGGATAAAGTATCTTGAAAAGCAAAAATATATCAAGAAGTATGTGGCATTGGTTGACAGGAAAAAGATTGGAAAGGAAATACTTGCTTTTGCGTCAGTGACTCTAACCTCCCATCAAAGACCAATGATTGAGCAATTCGAGAAGGAGGTTTTACCTTTAAAAGAGGTGATGGAGTGTTATCATATGGCTGGAGTAATGGATTATTTACTAAAGGTTTGTGTAGATGATATGGATGCTTATCAAAAATTTGTGGTAAATAAGCTCGCTGTAATGGAAAATATTGCCCAGGTCCATAGTTGGTTTATTTTGGATGATATTAAAACTGATACTGCAGTCCCAATACATATTCCTGATTAATTCAATTTTAATTTATTCAAATCCCTTTTATATTAGACTGGGATTTTATTTTTAAAAAATTTTTAGGCCAGCAATATGTTTGATTTAAATTTTTGGGTAGCACTTGGGGGTTTTGCGATTGTGGCAATTGCTGCCTGGAAGATTGCTGAATTTATTCAGAGCCGATTAGGACTTCCACGGATTACAGGCCTTTTGATTTCCGGTTTAATTGCAGGACCGTTTATTTTTAATCTTATTCCTTCTCATTCAATTATCCGGCTCGAATATTTATTTGATCTGTGCCTGGCATTTATCGCTTTTGCTGCAGGAAATGAATTAAAGATAAAAGAGCTTCGGTCTTCCGGGAAGGCTATTTTTTGGCAAACCTTAGGCCAAATGGTTGTGACTTTTCTGGTTTCTTTCGCACTGATTTACTGGTTGGTAAATAACCTGGAAGTATTATCTGAAGTATCTTCTGAGATTAAGTTTGGCGTTAGCCTCTTAGCTGCAACCATTTTTATTACCAGGAGCCCGGAAGCAGCCATAGCAGTTGTTAATGAATTGAGGGCACATGGACCTCTGACCAGAATCTCTATGGGTGTGATTGTGATAAAAGATGTGCTGGTTATAATGGTTTTTGCAGTCTGCTTTTCTATCGTTCAATCTTTATTACTCGGTCAGGAATTTAGTGGCTGGTTTGTTCTTTTATTATGTGCAAACCTAATCGTAACTATAACAATTGGATACTTTTTAGGTGCATTGATAGACAAAGTGTTAAGGTTTAACCTGAACTTTAAAGCTAGTGGAGCTTTAATTTTATTCTTTGGATTCGGGATTTTCAGGTTTACTGATTTTGTAAAACACGTCTTCGATTATTTCTTTCATATAGAAGTTTACCTGGAACCTCTATTAATCTGTATAGTTGCCAGTTTCCAGGTTACAAATTACAGTCGTCAAAGATTAGCCTTCTCAAAAATAATTCACGACCTGGGTCCATATATATATTTAATATTTTTTACACTGACTGGTGCATCTGTATCAGTTGATGTTTTGTTGAAAGTTTGGCCGATTGCACTGGGCCTTTTTGTTATTAGGATAATAGCACTTTTTGTCGGGTCTGTATCAGTTGGTCGCCTTAGCCGATTTAATTGGCCTAATACAATGAGGAGCTGGATGCCTTACATTACACAGGCAGGAGTCGCATTATCATTGACTACTGAGTCATTTGTGGTTTTTGGGGAATGGCAGCAAATATTTTCGACAACAATGATTGCCCTAATCGTAATTAATCAGTTTGTCGGGCCTCCATTGTATAAGTATTATATCCAAAAAGCGGGAGAAGCACATACTAAAGGTGCACTAAAAGGATTTGAAGGATCACGAGATGTTTTGATTTTTGGCAATGATCGACAAGCAATTAGTTTATCCCAGGTTCTTAAAGAGAATAAATGGAATGCTAAAATAGTAACGCTGGAAAATGAAAGTCTTGATGGAATTACAGAAGGCTTTGACCAGGTTATTATTCCAAAATTTAACAAGACCTATTTTGACGCATTGGAAATGGAAAAAGTAGAGTCAATAGTGCTGATGAGGAATGATGAAGAAAACCTGCAAATATGTGAAGAGGTATATGAAAAGTTTGGAATAGACCGGATCGTAGTCAAACTCAACGACCGCTATTTTTTCAATAAATTTCATGAGTTGGGAGCAAAAATCATCGAGCCTGGGACCGCTATTTTGTCTCTTTTGGATCACTACGTTCGTTCGCCGGAGGCAACAAGCCTGCTTTTGGGTATGCAGGAGCATCAGGACACCATCGAACTGGAATTGGTTAGTGATGAACTTCATGGAATGGCATTAAGAGATATTTCCCTGCCGGCAGATGTGATTGTTTTATCAATTAAGAGACGAGGGCATTTGATCATATCACATGGTTATACCCGTCTTAGAAAAGGAGATCTGGTAACTTTAGTGGGTGATAAAGATAGCCTGGAAGAAGTCAGTTTAAGATTCGAAAAAGATTAGTGTTCTTATTTGGATTAATTCTAAACAAGGCGTAGTTTTGCCTTGTCTTTAGAAAAAGTCTAAATAAAAATACTAATAGCTAATGAGAAAATTATTTTTACCACTAGCCTTCGCGGCAGTGATTTTCGGATGCTCAGAAGACCCGGTTGAGCCAGTTAACAACTTAGAGGTCCCTTCAACCTACACATTTGAAAGAAACGGGCAGTCTTCTGTATCATACAGTGGGCAAACAGCGAGATTAAATATGCTTTCTGAAATAAAGGCATATGCAGCGACAGCACACAACCTTGAAGCAGTTGATTACACTAAGCTTAGAAACATGTATTCAAATCTTGAAAGTCCTTTTCAGGATGAAAGTCTGAATACATCTGGTAAGCAATTAAAAAACAAAACTGCTATAGGTGAAGACACTGAAATGCTTGCAATCATGGAAGAGCTGGCGACAATCAGTGCTGACGTTGCAGCTAATAATACCATGGCTTCTGAAGGGAAGTCGGGAATTTTATACAGAAATGCGGATGATACGAAACCGATTATCGTTAATGGAAAAGGCTGGGAACATGTTCAGTTTATCGAAAAAGGTCTAATGGGATCTGTTTTCATTTATCAAATGCTTAATCTTGAAAATGGATATCTTGGAAATAAGATTAATGTAGATAATGAAAGCTTAGTAGACGGTAAAAACTACACAAAGATGGAACACTACTGGGATGAAGCCTTTGGTTATTGGGGTGTTCCTGTTGATTACCCGGTAAGTACTCTGCCAACTGAGTATAACAGATTTTGGGCTAAGTACACACAAGGTGTAGATGAACATTTACCAGTAGCATCTCCTCTTTCCGTAGCATTCAGGACAGGTAGAGCAGCTATCGTGGCAAAAGATTATATAGCAAGGGATGCTCAAAGGGAGATTATATTAAATAACATGGAATTAGTGATTGCAGGTACTGCTCTTCACTACATCAACAGTGTTTTACAAAACCAGTCTGCTCCAACAGGAGAAAAATTTCATGCCCTTTCTGAAGCATATATGTTTATTGAAGCATTAAAGTATCTTCCTCAGCCATATCTGACGGTTGAAGGAATAAATGAAATTTTAAATACACACTTAGGTCAAGACGGAGATTTCTGGACAGTTACTACTGAAGGACTTAATTCAGCAAAATCAATGTTAATTGAAAGCTATCCTAACCTAAAAATCGTTAGTGACGAAATTTAACAATCTATTATGAGTTTTTTGCGAAGAGTAAATATACTTATATACTTCATTATTGCTGCAGGACTATTTTCCTGCAGCGATAGTGAAAGTAATGTGGATACATATGACAGGCAGGGTTTAAATTTTTATACTGCCGAACAAATCATAATCCCATCTTTTCAAGATTTTTCGACATCTACTTCTTTGCTTGACCAATCGGTTAGTTCTTTTACAGATAATCCTTCACTCGAAGGATTAACTACTCTAAGAGCCAACTTGAAAAATTCCCGGTTGAACTGGCAATGGTGCTCAATGTATAATTTTGGACCATCATTGAATCAGGGGCTACTTTCTGTAGTAAATGAATACGTAATTATTGAGGCAGATATTGAAAGAAATATTTCTAATGAGGACTATCAATTAGAATCTCTTTCCAAGGCTAATGCCAGAGGGTTCAAAGCAATGGGATACCTTTTATATGGAAACAACCTTTCTGATGAAGAGGTGGTAAACTCATTTATTAATTCACAAGCCAGGGGTCAATATTTAAAAGCAATTTCGGACCTCATTTCTATAAAGGCTAAAGCGACTATTGATAACTGGAGTACTTATTTAGATCAATATGCGTCAGAGTCCAAAGCCGGAACTGATGCCGGGTCATCATTATCAATATTGATTAACGAAATTAATAAATATTGGGAAACCACAACACGAGATAAAAAGCTAGGTATTCCTTTAGGTAAAAGAAGTCTTGGAACGTTATTGCCGGATAGAACAGAAGCATATTATGTTGGCTATTCTACTGAATTGCTTTCTGAAAATGTTAAGGCCTATAAATATTTATTCGAAGGAAGGAATAAAGAAGGCATTGCTGGTCAGTTATCATTGAGTAATTACTTAAAGGAATTAGGCGCAACAGATGTATTGGATAATAATGACCTTGCTGAGGTGATGTCGACAGTTTTCCAGGATGCGATCGATCAGGCCCAGATTGTGGGAGATCCACTAAAGTCGAAAGTTGAAACAAATTTTGATGATTGCGACCAATTATACCTATTGCTTCAAAAACAAATAATATTCATGAAAAGTGATATGCCAAGTGTTATGGGAATTAGTATATCCTATGCAGATAATGATGGCGATTAACCTTTATGATTAACCGGTTTAAAAATATAAAGAGCTGGCTTGAACAGCCTTCCAGTATTGCTCCACTCATTACCTTCCGGGTTTTGTTTGGAGCAGTAATGGTTTTTAGTATTATACGGTTTTATCTGAATGGTTGGGTTGATGAGTTTTATATTGACCCTGATTTTCACTTTAAGTTTTTTGGTTTCTATTGGATACAGGAACCCTCCTCAGCCTTAGTATTATATAGTTTATATTCTCTCCTATTACTTTCAGCCATTGGAATTACTTTAGGGCTGTTTTATCGATTTTCATCAGCAGCATTTTTTATTCTTTTTACATATTTCGAACTTTTAGACGCAACTTATTATTTAAACCATTATTATTTTATAAGCCTAATGGCTTTTTTAATGATTTGGTTTCCGGCAAATCGGTATCTTTCAGTTGATGCATTTATATGGCCAAAAATAAAAACTAAGCAAATCTCCAGGTGGCCAATATTAGTGATACAAATGCAACTTGGTATTGTATATTTTATGGCCGGAGTAGCTAAATTAAATTATGACTGGTTGGTCAATGCAATGCCCTTAAAAATATGGTTACCGGCCAAATCTAATTTGCCTGTTATAGGAGATTTTTTAAAATATACTTCAGTCGCTTATGTTTTCAGCTGGTTTGGAGCTGTTTATGATTTGCTGGTTCCATTTGCATTAAGCTACAAGAGAACTCGAGTAGCCGCTTATTTTGCAGTAGTTGTATTTCACGTTACAACTGCCGCACTATTTCAAATTGGGATGTTTCCCTATATAATGATCATGCTAACCTTGATATTTTTTCCTTCAAAATATCATGAAAGGGTTATTTTTTGGAGAAGCAACTTGCCTAATATCAGTTCAAAAACTAATGATTTTAAAATACCTAAACTTTCTGTAATCGCTTTATCATTATATTTTGTATTTCAGATTGTTTTTCCATTCAGATATTCCTTATACGATGGTAAGCTTTTTTGGACTGAACAAGGTTATCGGTTCTCCTGGAGAGTTATGTTGATGGAAAAGGCTGGTTATGCTACTTTTTATATTCATAACAAAGAAACAGGGAAATATACCGTAGTTGATAATAGTCAATTTCTTACACCCTTTCAGGAAAAAATGATGGCTACTCAACCTGACTTTATAATACAATATGCTGATTATTTAGAAGAGGTTTACAAGAAGAAATATAATAAAAACGATCTCCGTGTTACAGCAGATGTGTATGTCACATTAAATGGACGAAGATCTAAACTGTTTATTGACCCATCAGTCGATTTAAGTGATTTGGAAGATAGTTGGAAACCAAAGAAATGGATTTTGCCATACAATAATAACAGTGTTGATGAAAAAAGCTAATTTATTTTTATTCCTTTGTTTTATATGTTTTTTGACTGTTAATGGTCAGGAAAAGTTTCGAATTACCGGAAAGGTTCTACTTGAGGAGGAGAATAGCGAAGCAATATCCGTACAGGTTTTTCTGGAAAACACTTCATATAGTACTAGTACTGATACCAATGGTAAGTTTAGAATAGTTAACATTCCTGCTGGAAAATATACTCTGGCTGCTTTTTTACCGGGATATAAAACATTCAAAACGGAAGTCTTAATTGATAAAAATCTTGCAGGTCTAAAGATTAAATTAAAAAACCTTGATGAATCTCTTGAAGAGGTTGTCGTTTCCGGAAAGAGAAATAGCGACAAGGCGTTGACCCGTTTGGAAGCCGTGGATAATTTCGGGATTTATGAGGCTAAAAAGAATGAGGTAATAGTTCTTGAAAATGTTGTTGCAGACAAGGCATCCAATAATGCAAGACAGATTTTTAGAAGTATTACCGGAATTAATATTTGGGAGAGTGACTGCGCCGGCTTGCAGATTGGTGTTGGTGGAAGAGGTCTTAGTCCTGACAGAACAGCAAACTTCAACACAAGACAAAATGGATATGATATAGCCGCCGATGCCCTGGGGTATCCTGAAACTTATTATTCTCCGGCTTTGCAAGGTGTAGAGCGTATTGAAATTGTTCGGGGTGCAGCCGGATTACAATACGGTCCTCAATTTGGTGGGCTTGTAAATTTTGTAATGAAAGATGGCCCGGAAGATAAAGAAGTTGAGTTTAAGACACAGCAAACCTACAATACATTAGGATATTATAATAGTTTCAATAGCGTAGGAGGAACCATACTAGACAATAAGCTTAATTATTATGTTTATAACCGATATACTGTCGGTGACTGCTGGCGCTGTAATTCTGATTTTGAAAGCAGTAATACTTATGTCACTCTAGGTTATAAGTTTTCTTCTGATACCCAGCTGAAGTTTGATTACACTAATATGAGTTACCTGTCACAACAACCAGGGGGATTAACAGACAGGCAATTTTTGAATGACCCGAAACAATCTAACCGTGAACGGAACTGGTTTAAAGTTAACTGGAATTTATTTTCTGTAAAACTAGATACGAGAATCGGGCCTCAGACGAAACTGAACATTCGGTCATTTGGTTTGATTTCTTCCAGAAAAGCCCTGGGTAATTTACAAAGAATAGACAGGCCTGATAATCCTGATGAACCACGAAGTCTTATAAATGGAGAATTTAGAAATATTGGTGGTGAAGCAAGAGTTTTGCAACACTATAATGCTTTTGGAAGTAAATCAGTTTTATTAATCGGAGGACGTTTCTATAAAGGAACTACTTATCAGCAACAAGGAGAAGCAAGTAAGTCAAGTGATCCTGACTTCACTTTTATTAACCCGGATTCTCTAAGTTCAGACTTTGATCACCCGGGAAAAAATTATTCCTTTTTTGCTGAAAACGTATTAAACATCACTGATAAGTTTAGTGTAACACCAGGTCTTCGCTTTGAACATATTCAAACAATTTCTGAAGGAACTTACACTGATGAATCAACCAATATTTTAGAGCCGATAATCAGGGAGGAAGAGAAAATATACGAGCGAAGCCTGTGGCTTGCCGGATTAGGATTGAGTTATAAATTTAAAGACAATTTAGAGCTATATGCCAATTATGCTCAAAATTACCGGCCTGTAAGATTTAGTGACCTAAGAATTGACAATCCAAGTGTACGCATAGATCCAAATATGCAGGATGAAACCGGCTATAATCTTGACCTGGGAATTAGATACGCAGTAGACGAGCGGTTTTCCGGAGAAGTAACAGCGTTCTTTTTATCCTATAACAATAAAATTGGTTCTGTACAGCGTGTTGATACGGAAAACTTCAGAGTTTATCGCGAAAGAACAAATATTGCAGACGCTATTCATGTCGGTGTTGAATCATATTTTGAATATAAACTTTTAAGCTTTGGAACTGATCCTTCAATCAATGATGGCTTAAGTTTATTTTCTAATCTGACTTTACTAAGAGCGCGATACCAAAGCGAAGAAAACAAAACATATGAAGGAAAGCAAGTGGAGTTTGTTCCTGAAATGATATTCAGAGGAGGCTTTAAT
This sequence comes from Mangrovivirga cuniculi, assembly GCF_005166025.1. Taxonomy (NCBI): domain Bacteria; kingdom Pseudomonadati; phylum Bacteroidota; class Cytophagia; order Cytophagales; family Mangrovivirgaceae; genus Mangrovivirga; species Mangrovivirga cuniculi. Next base: position 425,881 of record NZ_CP028923.1, on the reverse strand, counting down.
CTTGCCTTTAGAAATCTCAAATCTACAATTCAGATTAATTATGTCGGGCAGCAATACTCAGATGCTTCTAATGCAACTCAGACCCCTGAAGCTGTAGTTGGAGAAATCCCTGCATATTATACCTTAGACTTTACAACTACTTATAATATTAAAAAATGGGATTTCACTCTGGGAATTAATAATTTGACAAACAATTATTATTTCACAAGAAGAGCTGTTGCTTATCCTGGTCCTGGAATTATTCCTGCAGATGGTTTTAACATGTCTATAACAGCTGGCCTTACCCTTTAAGGATTTAAAAACTGTTAAGATTTTTACCAAAATTTAAATAAGGACTACTTTTTATTCACATAGGTAGTAGAAAATACTCTGCCTTTCTATCTTTGCGACTATGGCAAATCAAAACAATCAAAAAGGAGAACTCCTTAAGAAGGTTGCTTCTCATGCAAAAGAATACGGGTTTATTTTTCAGTCGAGTGAAATTTATGATGGACTTAGTGCAGTATATGATTATGGCCAGCTAGGTTCAGAATTGAAAAATAACATTAAGAGTTATTGGTGGAAATCAATGGTTCAGTTGCATGAGAATATTGTTGGTATAGACTCAGCAATCTTTATGCATCCGACAACCTGGAAAGCTTCGGGCCACGTCGACGCATTTAATGATCCGCTGATAGACAATAAAGACTCTAAAAAGAGATATAGAGCCGATGTTTTGGTTGAAGATCACATTGCCAAAATTGAAGGGAAGATAGAAAAAGAAGTAACCAAAGCGTCTAAGCGATTTGATGATTTTGATCGTAAAATGTTCATGGAAACCAATCCGCGAGTGCAGCGATATCTCGGTGAGATTGAAACTATAAAAGCCCGATTAAAAAAGGGGCTGGAAGGAGACCTGGAAGATCTTAAGAAATTAATAGAAGATCTTGCGATTGCCTGTCCTGTATCAGGAAGTAAAAATTGGACTGATGTAAGACAATTCAACCTAATGTTTGATACGGAGATTGGTTCGTTATCTGAAGGAGCAAATAAAATATATTTAAGGCCAGAAACTGCTCAGGGAATATTTGTAAACTTTTTAAATGTTCAAAAGACGGGTCGCCTGAAGTTGCCTTTTGGAATAGCACAGATTGGAAAAGCATTCAGAAATGAGATCATTGCCCGACAGTTTATTTTCAGAATGAGGGAATTTGAGCAAATGGAAATGCAATATTTTGTCAAGCCTGGTGAGGAGATGAAATACTATGGTCAGTGGAAAGAATTCAGAATGAAGTGGCATTTGGCTTTAGGCATGGGTGAAGAAAATTACCGTTTCCATGATCATATAAAACTTGCCCACTATGCCAATGCTGCCAGCGATATTGAGTTTGACTTTCCAATGGGCTTTAAAGAACTTGAAGGAATTCATTCAAGAACAGACTTTGACCTTAAAGCTCACGAAGAGTTTTCCGGAAAGAAACTGCAATTTTTCGATCCAAAAGATAACGAAAGTTATGTTCCTTATGTGATTGAAACATCTATCGGACTGGATAGAATGGTATTAAGTGTTTTAGCCCATGCATATACTGAAGAGACACTTGAAGACGGAAGTTCAAGAACTGTAATGAAAATACCTGCTCCACTTGCACCATACAAAGTAGCTGTTTTGCCATTAGTAAATAAAGATGGCTTACCAGAAAAGGCAATGGAAATAGCCAACCTTCTAAAACTGGATCATAATATTCAGGTCGATGTTAAAGATGCTATCGGAAAAAGATATAGAAGACAGGATGCCATCGGTACACCATATTGTATTACTGTAGACTACGAGAGTCTTGAAGATAATATGGTGACAATAAGAGAAAGAGATTCTTTAGAACAAATAAGAATACCAATTGATAAAATTCAAGGAGAGATTAATGAAAGAGTATCGATAAACTCATTACTGAAGAAACTTCTATAAAACAAAAGCCGGCTGTTCAGCCGGCTTTTTTATTTAAAACCTAATTTCTTTAATTTTTTCAGGATGTAAAAACTTGATCACTCCTTTTTTGTCGATTTCTATGTATCCGTCTTTTTTGAATTCTGACAATGTTCTAATTACTGATTCAGTACTCGTTCCTACTGCGTTAGCGATATCTTCTCTTGAAACTTTGAGTAGTTCTGCATCTTCGTTTTTCTCTTTGAAAACGATTAAAGCATCCGCAACGCGCTTGCGAACAGTATCATAAGCTAATTTTAATAACTTTTCTTCCTTTTCGATTATATTATGTGAAAGGACTTTGATGAATTTGTTTGCTAATTCACGATTCGAAGCAAGAATTTCATTAAAATCTGCTCTTGGGATAAGATAAATGTCTGCTTCGTCCAGTATTTCAGCACTAGTTTTGCTTTCTATATTGTCAATTATACTTTCAATCCCGAGGAGATCACCTTCATTGTGAATATCCACAATATATTCTTTTCCATCATCATTGATCATTGTGGTTTTTACCTTTCCGGATTGAATGAGGAACAAGTAATTTAAAAGATCACCTTCCGTAAAAATCCGGTCACCTTTGCGATAATGCCTGGTTTTAAAATTGCTGCTCAGGTCTTTAAGCATTCCGCTTAATTCCGCTTTCTCAAGAAGCTTTTCAATTCCTGGTTTCCCCCCATCCTGAACTTTTCCTATCGCTTCCGCCTTTTTTAATCTAATTTCAACCGCTTCAAGTAATTCAGTATCATCAAATGGTTTTGTCAGGTAGTCGTCTGCTCCCAAATTCATACCCTTTCTTATATCGCCTTTTTCAGTTTTTGCGGTAAGAAATATAAATGGAATTGCAGAAGTTTTTGGGTCTTTATTTAACATGTGAAGAACGCCATACCCATCGAGCTCTGGCATCATGATGTCACATAAAATTAAATCTACCTTACTGTTTTTAGCTATTTTAACCCCTTCGATTCCATTTGGAGCCTGTTTTACATAATAATTTGATAGCTCGAGAATTTCAGAAATATTTTCTCTTACCCCTTCATTATCTTCGATTACCAGGATTGTTTTCATAGATATTTAAATTACTCAGATTTTTCAACGACTTTTTCTTCCAGAAAGATTTTAAATGTAGTACCAAACCCTTCCTCACTTACGCAACTAATATTACCCCCCATCATTTCAACATATTTTTTTACAATATTTAAACCAAGACCGGTTCCCTCAATATTACTGGCATTATGTGCTCTAAAAAAACGCTGAAATAAATGTTTCATATCTTCCTCCGGGATTCCGATTCCCTGATCAGATATTTCAAAAATAATTAATCCATTTTCCTTATAAACCGAAACGAGAATCGGTTTATCAACCGGGGAGTATTTAACTGCATTAGAAATTAAATTTATAAAAATATTTTTTACTAACTGTTTATCTAATATAACATGCTCTTCAATTTTATATTTAAAGTTTATTTCCTGACCCGGTTTTAATGATTCTTGTAGTTCATCCAGTATGTCTTCAATTAATTTTTTAAGATTAAATTGATGGAAACTTGGCGTTATTACACCTTCTTCAATTTTGTCAAGAGAAAGAAAGTCATTGAGCAGATTAATCAGGTTGTTGACCGATGATTTAATTTTGGTGATGTGTTTATCTTTCTTTTCTTTATTGCCCAGATCAAAATATTTATCCAGCAAGGAAGCAGAACTCAGAATAGTACTCAACGGTGTTCGAAACTCATGGGAGGCCATGGAAACGAATCGGCTTTTCAGTTCATTAAGCTCTCGTTCCTTTTTCAGTGATGTACGGATATTGTCTTCAGCGTTTTTCTGTTGAGTAATGTTTTTCTCTACAATCAGAATACGCTCAATTAATCCTTCATGTCCGGAAGAAAGTGGGACGATATACATAATATAATATTCGTCGCCATTTCTAATTTCATGGGTGCTGTTTTGCCCGATCAGTGCATTTTTTAACTTTTCTTCTAATTCAGAACCGGGTTGATAATGAACATATTTTTTCCCAATCAAATCTTTACTATTAATTCCCTGGGATTGAAGTTCACGCCCTTCTACAAAAATGTAATTAAAGTTTTTATCGATTACATTGATCGTGCCGTTTGGGAAGTTTTTTGAAATTGTTCTGAATAGCTTTTGTGAGGCAATCAGGTTGATATTGGACTTTTCAAGTTCTAATGTTCTTTGTTTTACTCTTTGCTCTAGCTCAACAGAATATTTTTCCAGCCTGTTTCGGTTTTTTTCCAGGTCTTTTTCCATTTTTTTTCTGGAAGTAATATCAATGATGAAGGCAACTATCAATGTTTTGTCTTCGACAGTAGTATGGTTTAAAGATATTTCTAAAGGAAACTCGCTGCCATCTTTTCTTTTACCATACAATTCCAGGTTTGCCCCCATCATTCTTTTGGAGGGTTTTTGTGAATACTTTCTTCTGTGACCTCTATGTATAGCCTTTAAATCATCAGGAACCAATAATTCAATTTTTTTTCCAGTGAGTTCATCCTTATCATAACCAAAAAGACTTTCAGCTCTTTTATTGGCTAATTCTATTTCCCCTTCCCTGTTACAAATTATTAGCCCTTCAACTGCACTTTCAAATATAGATTGAAATAATTTTTGTTCATTTTCCATTAGCAACCATCGTTTTCCGCTTTATTCGACACTCAAGATAATAATATTTTTGACTTAATGATATTAATCATACGACCTGCTGACAAGATGCAAGGTGGTATCAATAAATAAATGTCTTATTTGTTAAAAAACAACGAAAGCCATGAAGAATATATTAGTACCCACAGACTTTTCGAAAGAAGCAGGATACGCACTTCAACTTGCGGTGGATTTCGCAAAAAAGACAGGTGCAAAGTTATCAATTATACATGTTATAGAATATTATCCAACTGCTAGTTTTACTACTATGGGGCCTGCCCCGGAAAGCGGAATGCCTGCTAATGCGTTTACTGCTCAGATGATTGAAAAGGTTGAAAAGCAATTTGAAGAACTTCGAACCAAAGAAATGTTTGATGGCCTTGATGTTGAAACGATTGTTAAAATAGGTAACCCATACCAAAACATTACCAAAAAGATAGCAGCTCTAAATGCTGACCTGGTAATTATGGGAAGTAAAGGTGCACACGGTATGGATGAGGTTATGATTGGTTCAAATGCTGAACGAGTAGTCAGATACTCCAAGCATCCTGTGATTACTGTTAAAGATCCAATCAGGTTAGAGCAAATTAAATCAATCGCTTTTGCTACTGATTATACAGAGACTCAAGAAAATTTGCTAAATCATTTTGACAGGTTGCTTGAAGTAATGGATGCAGAGCTTTACCTGGTGCGAGTAAATACCCCTTACAATTTTATTCCAACCCGGGGGCGGAGAATAATTTAAGAGAATTTGCTAAAAAGAATCACCTGGTGAATGTCAATGTAAGTACTTATGATGCATATAAGGAAGATGCCGGCATCTCTGCTTTTGCGGAAGATAATGATATAGATCTTATTGCTATCGGAACTCATGGAAGAAAAGGGTTGATGCATACAATTTCCGGAAGCATAGCGGAGGACCTTGTTAATCATACTAATAAACCAGTTTGGACTTGTCATATTAAATAGTAATCGACGGGATTAGTTTAATGAGTAACCTAGTAGTCAGCCACATTTTAGTGCCGGTAAATTTTAGTAATGCCAGTTATACCGGTCTTAAATATGCAATTGATATTGCACGGCAGCTCAACGCGAAGCTGACTGTTCTTCATGTTTTTAATATTCCTCAGCCGGTTGGTGGCCTTCCTTTATATGTAGAGGAAGAAAACGATCCGGCTGTATTTTCATCTAGTATTGCAAAAAAATTCAAAAAGCTCGAGGAGGAATATCTTTCTAACAGTGGTATTGCCTATGAATTGAAGTTTAAGCTCGGTTATCTTGAAACACGTTTGTCAGCCTTTGTCGAGCAAGAGAAAGTTGACCTGATTGTTCTGGGAAAGAAAAACCCTTCTGGATTTATGTCTTTCCTTAAAATTAATATTGTTAGAATATTAAATAGTATTGGATGCCCTTCAATTATTGTACCTGAACAATTTGAAGGTCATTTTCCTTTTAAAAACGCATGCATTAGCTGTGATTATAGCAAAAAGAATAAGAAAAAAGATCTGATCAATTCAGCTCAATTATTAAGTGTTTTATCATCAAACCAGGTTTTGCTATCAGTTACACAAGAGTCTCTTAAACAAAAGTTTAGTGATGAAAAGGAAAAAGTTATGAAGACTCTTAGAATGACCCTGCCTGATATTCAGACTTGTCTGGTTCCTCAAAAGAGTAATGAATTCATCTCTAAAACGATATTAAAAAAAGTTCTTGAAATCAAAGGAGATTTAATTGTGGTTTTTCCCGGAAAGCACTTTTATAATGGCTTATTTTCAGAATCAGTCTCAAAAAGCCTAGTGAATAATAAGAGTATTCCGATGCTTGTTATTAACTGACGTACTTTGTTAAAATGTACTTTTCAGTTTCAGTTAATGGATAATCCTCTCCTACTACATTAAATTGTATTGCCACACCATCCAGCATAGCCGTTAATAATTTAGCTTCTCTTCGGGAATCCGGAAATCCAACTTTATCCAGTAGTTCCTGCATTAGCTGAAAATAGGTCAGATATTTATCAATAGCCATTTCCTGAATGAACTTGTATTTACTCACCTGTAGCATCAACGAAGTGACGAGCTTAATATGTTCTGGACGTTCCCTAATCCTGTTAAAAAAATCATGAATAAGCCTTTTTAAAAAAATATTCGGATCATCGTCATATAATGAAGCAAGCCGTATTTCTTCTTCAGCTTTAAAATAATTTATTATTTGAAGCAATAAATCTTCTTTGCTTTCAAAATAGACATAGGTAAGGCCTTTGGATATTCCGGCAGCTTTGGCGATCTGACTTACCGAAGTGCCATCGTAACCTTGAGTGGCAAATAGCTCCAAAGCAGAAAATAAGATTCTTTTTCTTTTTTGAATTTTGAAGTCTTTTTCTCGGGTTGCAGTTTCCATAGTTTGACTGATTGTTCGGTCAAATATAGTAAAAATTATATAATTTTTATATTACAAATCTTTGTGTATTAATTAAATACAGGGATTATCATTACTGCAGTGTTGGCGGAAAAGGATAATTTTTTACTAATACTACCTTTAAATTTATCATCAGTCGTTTTATTCACTTTATGGAATAAAACAACCATGTCAAAATCCTCGGAAGAAAGCTTATTCTTGATTGCCAGGTAGGCATTATCACTATGAGATGTTTCTAAATTAACTTTATGATGTAATATACCTTTAAAAGCTTCTTCAACTTCATCAGGATGAAAAGACTCATAATCATGAGTTACATGAAAAAGAATATCATCTGCCTGAAGTTTTTTCATAAAGCTATCAAAGAAATTTTTTTGGTGTTCCAGAATGTCCAGGTCGTAGTTGCCCCATGTAATTAGAACTTTTTTAGGAAGCTTGGTTCGGTGTTGAGGATTTATAATAGTTAGCGGGCAAGGAGGGTTATCTACAATTTTACTGGTCAGTTTACCCACTCTTTCTTTGTCACTTCGACTTTTTGACTTTCCCATTACACAAAGACTAACATTGTGAGTCAGGATTGTCTTGTTTATGATATCTTCAGGATCTCCGGTACGCACTAAAAGAATGACATTATCCGGTTTAATATTCATTCTGTTAAGGGCCTGAATAAGGTTTTGACGCCCTTTGTTAATTTTATAGTCATTTATATAATCACCTTTGCTTGGATCAGTTTTAACAATATGTAAAATCACCAGTTCAGCACCGAGCGTATCAGCCAGGCCTGCACCATAATTTAATATCGGAACACAAGTAGAGCACGCCTCGGTTGCTACGAGTATTTTATTGATTGCACTTTGGGTGTTTGCAATCGATTTTAAAGGTTTAGAAGCAGAATGGGTGTGCATGATTCCGGCCATATCATTTTTATTTTGTAGATTACTTTTAATATACAAAAATTACTTCATTTTATTAAATGATATAGGTCATATAATCTCCTGACCGACATCAAATTACGAATCTTTATAATTGATTAAATTAAGAAAAAAAGAATGGTTAATCAGTTTAAGCACGCCATAGTCGCTCTGGATAATACAGAAATGGATGTGAACCTGGTAAAATATGCATCCTTATTTTCCAACGTGGCAAATCTTGAGCAGGTAGATTTTATTCACATCATTAAAAACATGGAATATGATGATTCAGAAGGCACTCCCCTGGATGAAAAAATAGAATCACATATTCAATCGTTAGTTAACGAACATTTTAAAGCGAACACGAATTACAAGATACAGGTCAAAAAGGGAAACCCTTCAAAGGACCTATTGGAATGGGTTAAGATTAAGCATGCCGATCTGATGTTCATCGGAAATAAGGATTCTTTTAAAGGACACAACGTTTTGGGAACTAAGCTTTCTAATATGGCTCCATGTTCCTTGCTTTTTGTGCCGGAAAACTTTCACGATCACATTAATAGCGTAGCCATTACCACAGATTTTTCAGATCATTCATTTGCAGGTATCGAATTTGTAAGAGATAATCTTCCTGAAAAAACTACATCAGAGCTTATTCATGTTTATACAGTTCCTTCAGGTTATCATTTAAGTGGAAAAACCTATGAAGAGTTTTCTGAGATTATGAGAGTTAATGCGGAAAAAGACTTCAAGAGGTTTACTAAAAAGAATAAACTCGGTAACATACATTGTAATTTTTTACTTGATGAAGATGATAACCCCGCAGATAAAGTCTTGAACCAGGCTAAAATTCTGGACTCTGATCTATTAGTGGTTTCTTCTCAGGGCAGATCTTCATGGGCCGGACTGGTGCTGGGATCTACCGCGGCAAAAATCCTGAAAATAAATAGATATGTGCCCTTATTAATCCTTAAGAACAGAAAGGAAAACCTGTCATTTTTTGAAGCGATTTTAAAGGTATGATCGGATCATTATTTAATAAGTTTTAAAATAATGTATCTTGCGCCAAAATTTGACTGATGGGAAACTGGATTAAGCTTTTTGGTTTAGATGAAAATACTGTCTCCAATGGATATAACATTAGGAGCAGGTTTGAACGTGACTATGATAGAATTATCTTTTCTCAACCTTTCAGACGTCTTCAGGATAAAACACAGGTACATCCTTTGCCTGAAAGTAATTTTGTACATACAAGATTAACTCATTCTCTTGAAGTTTCCTCTGTTGCCAGAAGCCTTGGTCGAAAGGCCGGGGAGATGCTCTGCGAAGCAAGTAATGACATTAAATCAACCGGGCTTACCCCGTTTGATTTTAGTACTGTTACAGCAGCTGCCGGACTCTGTCATGATATTGGTAACCCACCATTCGGACACTCGGGAGAGGATGCTATTTCTGAATATTTTAAGACCGGTAGAGGACAAAAGTTTAAATCACATTGTTCGGAGGAAGAATGGCAGGAATTAATATCCTTTGAAGGAAACGCTCAGGGCTTCAGGCTGGCAAAAAACAAGAGTCTTGGAATTATGTTAAGCGATGCTGTTTTAGGAGCTTTCACTAAATATCCATGCAGTGCTCTCGGAATGGACAAAAAAGCGGGTGTTAAGTCTCGTAAGAAATATGGTTATTTTTCTTCTGAAGAAAAGCAATTTCAGGAATTGGCAGGTAACCTGGGGCTGATCAAAGTCGATATGGATAAAGGCATGGCCTGGAAAAGGCATCCATTAGCATTTCTGGTTGAAGCCGCTGATGATATATGTTACCATATTATCGACCTTGAAGACGCATGTAGACTTGAGATAATCAGTTTCGAACAAACCAAAAATTTTCTTGTTGAAATCATTAAAGATAAGTTTAATGAGAAAAAGTTCAATAGTTTATCTACAAGAGAAGAAAAGCTGGCTATATTAAGAGCTTTAGCGATAAACAAATTGGTAGATCAGGCAGGTTCAATATTCGTTGAAAGCGAAAAACAGATTCTTTCAGGTGAATTCGATCAATCGATATTTAATCTTTTACCTTCTAAAGAGGTCTTAAATGAAATCCAACAGGTTTCGGTTAAAGAAATTTACCAGAATATCCAGGTCGTTGAAACAGAAGTTGCCGGTTTTGAAGTAGTAGATGGTCTTTTAAATAAATTTATCGAAGCAGGATTTAGAATGGTTTTTGATAATGAAAATCGCTCTGGTGCTGATAAAAGGCTCATTCAAATGCTTCCTGAGCTAAATAGAATAAATGTTTTAGAGGCGAAGACTGTTTACAGTTTAATTCGTGAAATCATCGATATGGTTTCCGGGTTATCTGATAGTCATGCAGTAAGCATTTATCGTAAGATTACCGGTCAAACTATTCCTGGTATGAGAAATTGACAGATGTAATTTTAATTGGGTGATTATATAATAATGAACTGAAATAAAAGATTTTATTTCCCTAGTTTTGCACTTTTGCCGAGATCATGTGGACAAGCATATCACATATAATACTTAAATTCCGAGTTATTCTAATAGCTATTATAGCTGTTATTACGGGTTTTATGGCTTTTAAAGCTAAAGACCTGGAGGTATCTTATGATTTTGCTAAAATCGTCCCCCCTTCTGATAGCTTGATGATCAATTATCAGGCATTTAAAAAACAATTTGGTGAAGATGCTAATCTCCTCGTACTGGGGATGAAAGATAGCTCGGTTTATGAGCTGGAAAACTTTCAAAACCTCTATTATCTGACTAATGAGTTAGAAAATCTAGAAGGAGTTAATAATGTTTTGTCTCTAGCAAGTATGCAAATACTGGAGAAAAACACTTCTGAAAGGAGATTTGATCCAAAACCGATTTTTAAATCAGTACCTGAAACAGACGAAGAACTCGATTCATTATTAAGTGTTGCTGCGGACCAGCGGTTTTATACCGGCCAGATCATAAATCCATCAAATGGATCAACAGTATTGCTGCTTTCTTTAGATTCGGAAATAATTAATTCAGATAAGCGGTTGAGACTGATCAATGATATTGAGCTGGCCGCTGAAAAGTTTTCTGAAGTATCTGATATCGACATACATTATGCCGGCATTCCTTTTATCAGGTCGGTGATGAGTGCCAAGGTGCAGAAAGAATTAAATAAGTTTCTTATTCTTTCAGGAGTCGTTACAGCATTAATTCTGTTTTTCTTTTTTAGGTCATTTTCCGCTGTATTCTTTCCTATGATCGTTATTGGAGTAATGGTGATCTGGGTTATGGGTACGACACACCTTTTGGGATACAAGATGACCTTATTGACAGGGTTGCTTCCACCGATTATAGTCGTCATAGGAGTTCCTAATTGTATCTATTTACTCAACAGGTATCATCAGGAAGTTGCAAATCACGGAAACCAGGTCCTTGCCCTTTCAAGAATGATTAGAAAAATAGGCCTTGTGGCGCTTGTAACTAATTTTACAACTGCAGTGGGGTTTGTTGTCCTTGCATTCAATGATATTACCATTTTAAAAGAATTTGGAATTGTTGCCGGTATTAATATCATGATGACTTATGTCGTCAGTATTATATTAATTCCAAGTGTATTTTCGTTCCTGCCGGCTCCAAAGTCCAGACACTTAAAGCATCTCGATTTTAAATTGGTTGGTAAGTCAATAAAAATCTTAGACCTGTTAGTTCACAGACATCGATATGCTGTCTTTGTAGTGACTGGCGCATTATTAGCAATTTTTATTTATGGAGCCACAAAGGTAGAAAGTGTCTCTTACATGGTTGATGATATCCCTGAAGATAGTAAGATCAAGAAAGACCTTGCCTTCTTCGAAAATAATTTCTCAGGGGTAATGCCTTTGGAAGTATATATTGATACGAAAAAAGAGCAGGGAATCAGGTCGTTATCAGTTTTAAGAAGAGTTGAACAATTCGAGGATACATTAACATCTCTTCAAGACCTTTCGGGTCCTGTATCAATGGTAAGTTTTATAAAGGCAGTTCGGTCAGCATATTACAACAATAGTCCTTCACAGTATAGACTACCTTCAGGTCGTGAACAAGCTTTTATTTATAGCTATTTACGAAATGCCGAATCTAGTAATGAATTGGTAGAGTCTTTTATTGATTCAACGGGTCAAAAAATGAGGGTATCATTAAAAATGGCTGACATCGGCTCGAATAAAATGGATAGCCTGGTAGAAAATGTTATCGTTCCAGCTAAAAATGAAATTTTTGAAGGGTCGGATATAGATGTAAGCCTGACTGGTACCACCTTATTATTTATAAAGGGAAATAAATATCTGATTGAAAACCTGAGGCAAAGCCTGGTTCTTGCTTTCATAATTATCAGTATAATCATGGCAATTCTTTTTGCTAACGTCAGGATGATCATCATCAGTTTGATTCCTAACTTTATACCATTGATCATCACAGCTGGTATTATGGGTTATGCAGGAATTCCTCTTAAGCCCTCTACCGCATTGATCTTCTCAATTGCTTTTGGTATTTCCGTAGATGATTCAATTCACTTTCTCGCCAAATACAGACAAGCTCTCTTTAACAGTAACTTTTTTGTTCCGATTGCTATTTCTAAAAGCTTGAAGGAAGTAGGCCAGTCAATGATTTACACTTCGATCGTTTTATTCTTTGGGTTTGTGATTTTTGCCTTCTCTGAGTTTGGTGGTACTGTAGCCCTGGGTATCCTAACTTCCCTGACTCTACTGGTCGCCATGATTACCAATCTGGTTGTTTTGCCAGCTTTACTAATGGTGTTTGATAAAGGAAAAAGGGAAAAAGATTCTCATCCGCTGATTGAACAATATGATGAGTTTTATCTCGCAGACGAGGATGAAGAGATCGAAATAAAAGCTATTGAAGTAAAAAAAGAGAATTGACCAAAAGGTTAATTTGTTTACGGTCCTTAAAATTACTTCAGTTCAATAACAAGAACCTATCTTTTTATAATTCACTGATTAAAAAAAAGGCTTTAAAATATTGCTTTCCTCTATTTAATTGGTTAATTCTAAGTTGTCTATCATTTAAACACAACCTAACCATGAAAATAAAAAACTTAGTACCAATAGCATTTCTAGTATTAGCTCTGTTATCATTTACTGAAAAAGAAGGAGCTCCAGCAATAGACGAATTTGAATTCGATGGTCATATAACTTATGATATGACATATGTTGATAAGAAAGGTCGTGAACAGAACTTTCCCTATACTATATATTTCAATGAGGGAGACGAGTTGTTCGGAGTTAAAATGATCATGAATGATAAAAAGGCTACCGGCGAGACCATTATTATTTATAATAAGTCTGATAAAAAGATGCACATGCTGATGGATAATGAGGGCGAAAAGACTGCAATGGCAATGCCTTTTAATCCAAAGCAACTTGAAAAAGCTTCTGAAAACATGGAACCGGAAGATTTCACTTTCGAAAAAACAGGGAAAACCAAAGAGATATTAGGATATACTTGCCATGAATACAGATTTGAGTCTGACGATGCATCAGGAACAAGCTGGATCACTGAGGAGGCTAATATTTCTGCTTCTCAAATAGCCGGCCTTCTTGGAATGGGAAACAAAGGGAAAAATAAAAATCCTTTGATGGGTGCTTATCCGGAAGGTATAATGATGGAATCTGAAGGAGAAACTAAAAAAGGCGAAAAATATAAAATGGTTGTTACTGAATTAAATACAGATACTCCGGTAACGATCAGTACTGAAGGATATAAATCAATGATGAGTTTTGGAAAGTAAAGGGTGAACAATCACCTTTTACTTTTTCTTTGCTTCCTCCCAAAGTTCATCCATTTCTGCGAGTGACATGTCACTTAAGGATTTTCCTATTTCTTTAGATCTTGTTTCAATATAATTAAACCTCTTGATGAACTTCTTATTTGTTTTTTCCAGAGCTTCTTCAGGGTTTATATTTGCAAATCTGGCATAGTTTATCAGGCTGAATATAACATCTCCAAATTCTTCTGTGGCCTCATCAGTATTAGTGATATCTCCTTTTTCTATATCTACTTGCTCTTTAAATTCATTTAGTTCCTCCTGGACTTTTTCCCAAACCTGTCCACGTTCTTCCCAGTCAAAACCAGCTCCCCGAGCTTTTTCCTGGATACGCATCGCCTTAACCAACGCAGGAAGTGATTTAGGAACGCCGCCCAATACTGTTTTATTTCCTCCTTTTTCTTTAAGCTTGATTTTTTCCCAATTTGCTTTTACTGCTTCTTCATTATCTGCTTTTACATCACCGTAAATATGGGGGTGACGATGAACCAACTTATCGCAAACCCCATGTAAAACATCAGAAATATCAAAGGCTCCTTTTTCATCAGCAATTCTGGAATAAAACACCATGTGGAGCATAATATCACCAAGCTCTTTTTTTATTTCGCTTAAATCATTTTCAATTATCGCATCAGAGAGCTCATAAGTTTCTTCAATGGTCAGGTGTCTTAAACTTTCGATAGTTTGTTTTTTATCCCATGGACAATTAAGGCGTAACTCATCCATAATAGTGAGTAGCCGATCGAACGCCTCAAGCTTTTTTTCGCGGTTATTGTCTTTGGGTGCCAGTGGTTTATGATGCATGTTTACATTTACTTTTACTTAAAAAAACATTCCTGAATAAGTGTCGTTTAACCAAACAGAGGTAACTTTGCATAAAAGTAAACAATCATGTGGACAGTTTTATTAGGAATAGGTTTTGTTGCATTGTTTTTTGCATTAATGTCAGTCAGATTGCTCTTTTTAAAAAACGGAGAGTTTAAAGGAACATGTGCTTCTCAGAGTCCTTTTTTAAATAAAGAAGGAGCGACTTGTGGATATTGCGGGAAAACAATGGAAGCCGGTGAAACCTGCGGGAAAGAAGAGGAGAGCAATAATGAGGTCGAAAAAGTGTTGGCCCGCTTCAAATAATTTTCATTTATAATTTCAGGTCGATAAAATAGTTCCTTCAGATTCACTAGATTTGTCCGAAGGAATTAAAACTTATTAATCAGTGACATTAATTAAATCTATCTCCGGAATCAGAGGAACAATCGGGGGAAAACAAGGTGAGGCTTTGACCCCACTCGATGCTGTAAAATTCGCATCGGCATATGGTCAATGGTTACTCGAAAGGAATAATGGAAATAAGGCTAAAGTTGTTATCGGCAGAGATGCCCGCCCATCCGGGGAAATGATTAATAATCTGGTCTGCTCAACCCTGCAGGGACTTGGAATTAATATTATTGATCTCGGTTTATCTACAACTCCAACAGTTGAGATGATGGTCGTTGAGGAAAATGCCAACGGCGGAATTATTCTGACAGCCTCTCACAATCCTATCCAATGGAATGCCTTAAAGCTTCTTAATGATAAAGGGGAATTTATTTCCGGTGATGAAGGAAAAAAAATCCTTGAAATTGCCGAAGAGGGAAATACGACTTTCGCTGGTGTTAAGCAACTCGGTTCGATTTCAGAAAAGCCAGATGCCCTGGATCTACACATAAATAAGATTCTTGAACTTCCATTAGTTGATAAAAAGGCAATTGAAGAAGCGAAATTTAAAATAGCTGTAGATGCTGTTAATTCTTCCGGAGGTATTGCTGTTCCAAGATTGCTTGAGGCTCTTGGAGTTCTCGTTGTAGAAAAAATACATTGCGAACCGGATGGTCTCTTTGCCCATAATCCGGAACCTTTGCCTGAACATCTGGGAGATATAATTAAAACAATAGAAAAAGGAAGCTTTGACCTTGGAATTGTTGTTGATCCCGATGTTGACAGATTAGCATTGATCTGTGATGATGGAACACCTTTTGGTGAAGAATATACCCTGGTAGCCGTTTCAGACTATATTTTGACTAATAATTCAGGAAATACTGTTTCAAACCTGAGTTCTACACGAGCATTGC
The DNA here is from genome assembly GCF_005166025.1 of Mangrovivirga cuniculi. Lineage (NCBI taxonomy): Bacteria > Pseudomonadati > Bacteroidota > Cytophagia > Cytophagales > Mangrovivirgaceae > Mangrovivirga > Mangrovivirga cuniculi. Next base: position 410,010 of record NZ_CP028923.1, on the reverse strand, counting down.
GCGATGTAACCGAAAAGCATGGCGGTGAATATTCTGCTTCTGCAGTAGGAGAGGTAAATGTTGTTGAAAAAATGAAAGAGGTAAATGCTGTAATTGGCGGAGAAGGAAACGGAGGAATTATTTATCCAGAACTTCATTATGGCAGAGATGCGCTAGTAGGGATAGCTTTGTTCTTAACTCATTTAGCAAAATTTGGTAAATCATCGAGCATGCTGAGATCAAAATATCCTAATTATCACATTTCGAAAAATAAGATTGAATTAACTCCGGGAATCGATGTCGATGAAATCTTAGATTCAGTAAAGAAGAAATATCAAAAGCAACCTGTAAACACGGTTGATGGTGTGAAGATCGAATTCGATAAGGAATGGGTACACTTAAGAAAAAGTAATACTGAACCAATTATCAGAATTTACAGTGAATCTGAGTCTGAGGCCACAGCAGAGCATTTAGCCCATAAAATAATGGATGATATCAGAGAGATTATTCACCATAGAGAATAGAATAAACTAAGTAAGAAAATTCAAGGGATTGGTGAATAGCCAATCCCTTTTTTATTTAATCAAAATGAATTTTATGTATCTTTGTAAATAAAATAATTCAATAATGAGGTTTTACTTTGATAACGCTGCGACAACTCCAATAGATGAAAGGGTGCTGGAGGTTATGATCCCACTTATGAGAGATGGATACGGAAATCCATCATCTACCCATGCTCATGGGCGGGCTGTCAGATCAGAAATCGAAAGTGCCAGGAAAAAAGTAGCACAACTTATCAATGCAACACCTTCTGAAATATTTTTTACCTCCGGAGGTACTGAAGCAGATAACATGGCTTTGAGATGTGCTGTGGAAACTTTTGGCTATCAAAGGTTAATCACATCCAGGATTGAACATCATGCTGTTTTACATACTTCACAATATTTGGGCGAACATGGGGTAGAACTATCCTTTGTTGAATTAGATTCTGATGGTGTGGTAAATTATGAACACCTTGAAAGCTTACTGAAGGAAGAAAAGTCAACGATGGTCAGTTTAATGCATGCAAATAATGAGATTGGGAATCTAACGGATATCCAAAAGGTTTCTGACCTCTGCAAAGAATATGATGCGTTTTTTCATACCGATACGGTCCAAACCATGGGGCATTTCGAACATGATGTTAAAAAGCTAGATCTGAATACTTTGGCAGCTTCAGCTCATAAATTTCACGGACCAAAAGGTGCCGGGTTTATTTATGTCAATAAAAATAAAAGGATTCCTGCCTTTATTCATGGAGGAGCTCAGGAAAGGGGGCTCCGAGGAGGCACCGAAAATGTATATGGTATCGTGGGGCTTGCTAAAGCACTTGAGCTAAGCTACAATGAAATGAACGAAGACAGAGCAAAGATTGAAAGAGTTAAAAGCAGACTGATTAAGAGATTGAAAGAAGAGGTAGAAGGTGTTACTTTTAATGGTATGAGCGGAGACTTAAATAATAGTTTATATACTGTCCTTTCGGTTAATTTTCCTGAAAGAATGGATAAAGATATGCTGTTATTTAATCTAGATCTTAAGGGTATTTCCTGCTCCGGTGGATCGGCGTGTTCTTCCGGTGCTGCAACTGGTTCTCATGTGTTGGCTGAATTAGATAGAGATGAAAATCAAGCTGCGGTGAGGTTTTCTTTTGGAAGGTTTAACACTATAGAGGAGGCTGATTATCTTATTGATACAATCAAAGAATTTGACAGGGTAAATGCCTGAATATAATAGTTAAGGAACTATAGAAAAGCCCTTCATTATTTGAAGGGCTTTTTTTATTAATTGCTATTCATGTAATCGAGGGTAATATTAAGGAAGGCTTTCATGCCAGTAAGCATACCAGCCTCATCAATCATGAAATCGGGAGTATGGTGTTGAGATGTGATTTTTTCTTTTCTTTTGTCATCGCTCTCGACTTTTCCTCCGATAAAGAAATATACGCCTGGAATTTTTTCCTGAAAATAAGCAAAATCTTCTCCTCCGGTTATGGCTTGTGTAACCACTAAGTCTCCATTTAACGCTGCTTTTTTAAGAGAAGGCATTACCTTTTCTGTTAGTTCATGATTATTGTAGGTTACGGGTACCATTTTTTGGATTTCTACTTCTGCTGTACCTCCATGTGATTCCGCAATATTAGAAGCTACCAGTTTCATTCTCCGATGTATTTCTTTTCGCATATCACCATCCAGAGTTCTGATCGTTCCCGTTAGTTCAGCCTCTTCCGGAATGATATTAAACCTAACTCCGGACTTTATCATTCCCACACTAATAACAGCAGCTTCTTTAGTCAATTCTGTATGACGGCTGATAATATGCTGTAGACCGTTAATTATCTGTCCTGAAATAGCAATGGGATCAGTTCCGCCCCATGGAGTAGAACCATGAGTCTGACTTCCTTTTATTTTTATTACAAACCTATCTGAGGCAGCCATTATACCTCCTTTTTTTATCTTTATTTGTCCTACAGGAGTTCCTGCATTAATATGAAGGCCAAATATTGCATCTACATCTGGGTTTTTTAGCACTCCTTCTTTGACCATTAATTCAGCGCCACCTTCCTCTCCGGGAGGAGCTCCTTCCTCTGCAGGTTGAAATATAAACTTTACAGTTCCTTTTAAGTCATCTTTCATGGAAGAAAGTACTTCTGCTACTCCCATTAAAATAGCAATGTGTGTATCATGCCCACAGGCATGCATAACACCTGTTTCCTGATCATTATATTCAGCAATTACTTTACTTTTGAATTCAAGATCAGTTCTTTCAGTCACAGGTAAGGCATCAATATCAGCTCTTAAGCCGACAACGGGGCCGGGTTTTCCCCCTTTAAGTATTCCAACAACTCCTGTTTTTGCAACTCCTGTTTGAACCTCAATACCCAATGATCTCAGATGATTTGCAATCTTTTCAGCTGTTTTGAATTCACGGTTACTCAGTTCGGGGTTTTGGTGAAAATATCTTCTTAGTTCAATAACTTTTTGTTCAATTTCTTCAGCTTTTTGTCCTGCCTTTTCGTTTAGCTTTTGACCACAGATTATTGCAGGTAATAAAAAGAAAAAAGAGATAATATGTCGCTTCATAGATGTATTGTTTTTACCATTTATCAAATTATAGATGATTATATAAAATTTATCTTATCTAATCCTAAATTGTTTATTAAATTAGCTTTTCTTTATGATCATTCAATTAGAAATAATAAGAAAAATGACTAGACAACTAAAACTATTACCTGTATTGATTTTCATTGGTGTGGCGATATCTTTTGCTTTCACTATAATTAAAAATGAAATCAGCTATGATTTTAATGAGGGAGATAAATTCAAGTATTCATATTCTTCAGATACAAAAGTGGTGCAAACCATCATGAGTCAAAAACAGGAAATTGAAAACTCTTCAGTTTATGTATTTGATATTAATGTATTAGAAGCCTCAGGATCCTCATACACCATGGAGGCTGTAATTTCATCGTTCAAGAATGTATCCTCAGCGAATGGAAATGTATCCGAATACGATTCAGAAGATCCGGAAAAAGCCGGAGGTCAAACCGGGATGATATATAAAAATTTAAAGGGTCATAAATATTCTTTTAAAATAGATAACAACGGGAATATTTCAGATCTCGAAGGAGCGGATGAGCTGGTTAATAAAATAGTAGGGTCTCTGGAGAACTTACCTCCAGCACAGGTTGAGATGTTAAAAAGTCAATTGGAAGCATCTATGTCAAAAGATCAGATTGCAGAAATGTTTAATCAGATTTTCATTACTCTTAAAGACGGAGGAGCTTCTAAGGGCGATACATGGAATAAGACCAGTGAAATTTCTGTATCTAGCTTTAGTATGAAGGCGACAAAAGATTTTAATTATGCCTCTACAGAAAATAAGATGGCTAAAGTTGATATCAAGGGAAATATGAAGACTTCTGAAGGTGCAACCATGAATTTGATGGGAATGCCAGCTAAAATTAATCTTTCCGGACAGCTCCAGGGAGAGGCATTGTTAGATTCTGAATCTATCCCTCAAAAAGCATTATTTATGCAAGTAGCTAAAGGAGATGTGAAAATCACTGAACCAACCAGCGGTCAATTAATGGTAATACCAATGGAATTGACAACTCAGATCAAAGTACAAAACTTGGAATAAATAAAAAAGGCTGCATTTGCAGCCTTTTTTTATACTCTATTCTTTACAATATCTTTTAAACACTCTATCCAGGTCGGATGATCATTTAGGCTTGGTACTAATTGAACTTTTTCACCTCCATGTTCTTCAAATAGTTCCTGATATCCTTCTCCTATCTCAATAATAGTTTCCAGGCAGTCTGCAGTGAATGCAGGACTAAAAAATAACAATTTTTTTGCTCCTTTTTGTGCTTGTTCAATGATGGTTTTATCAGCAAAAGGTTCAAGCCATTTATTATCTAGCCTTGACTGAAAAGCAACTGTATATTTTTCCTCAGGAATGTTTAACGCTTCAGCTATAGCTCGAGTGGTAGCATATGAGGTGGCCTTGTAGCAGAACTTGTTTTCTTCATTGACCTCTTTTTCACAATCTCTGTCTTCGCAAAGACCATTGTCGTACACTTTGTCAACCTGTCTTGTTGGTAGTCCATGATAACTAAAAATCACATGGTCGTAATCTTCAATCTTAAATTGACGCCCTAGTTCAGCATAGGCTTGTATGTAAAGAGGATGGTCATAAAACTGGCCTACGAATTCAAGCTCAGGAATTACCCACCATTTACTAATGACTCTGAAAACCTCTTCGATAGCTGATCCATTTGTAGCTGATGCATATTGTGGAAATAAAGGAAGGATAATTATTTTGTCATAATTTTCTTTTCTCATTTTTTCAAGAACATCAGGAATTGATGGGTTCTTGTATCTCATCGCCAGTTCCACAGTGATGTCGTTGCCTAAAGACTCTTGTAGTTTTTCTTTAGTTTGTTCGCTATAGTATAGAAGCGGAGAGCCTTTATCTGTCCACAATTTTTTATACTCCTCTGCTGATTTGGGAGCTCGAAAAGGAACTATTATTCCATTAACCAGTACTTTTCTTAAGACGACAGGAATGTCAATGACTCTTGGGTCATTAAGAAATTGAAATAGATAAGACCTGACATCAGATACTTTTGGACTATCAGGTGTTCCTAGATTGATAAGTAAAACTCCGGTTTTTTTATTTTTCATATTCATATTTGAATCAAACACTAAAAGAAAGTATATGTTTAATTATATTGAACGTAATGTCTCCACTTTTCTATTACGGAATTAAAATCATCTGGTAGCTCAGATTCAAAATATAATTTTTCTTCGGTAATTGGATGGATAAAGCCAAGAGACTTCGCATGTAAAGCCTGCCTTGGCATCAACTTAAAACAATTTTCCACGAAACTATTATATTTAGAGAAACGGGCCCCTTTTAAAATTTTATCTCCACCATATGTGCTGTCATTAAATAATGGATGTCCAATAGATTTCAGGTGTGCTCTTATTTGATGGGTTCTTCCTGTTTCTAGTTTACATTGCACCAGAGATACATACCTCAAGTCTTCGAGCACTTTATAATGAGTTATGGCGTGTTTTCCTCCCTTTTCTTCATCCACCACAGTTACTACCCTTCGGTCTTTTGGATGCCTTCCCAATGGAGAATTGATTGTTGCTTTTTCTTCTTTTGGAATACCCCACACCATAGCAATATAAGTTCGATCAATGGTGTGGTCAAAAAATTGCTTTGCTAATCCGGTCATAGCTAATTCGGACTTTGCAATAACCAGTAATCCACTTGTGTCTTTGTCAATGCGGTGGACGAGACCTGGCCTTCCTGTATTACCTGGCATTTCCGGCAGTTGTTCAAAATGGAAAGCCAGGGCGTTAACCAGAGTTCCACTCCAGTTATTATATGCCGGATGAACCACCATACCTGCGGGCTTTTCGACTACCAATAAATGATCATCTTCATATTTTATGTCCAGAGGAATGTCCTCTGGTATTACCTCCGATTCTTTTGGAGGCTCTGGTAAGGCAATAATAATTTCATCATCAGGGTGAACCTTGTAATTAGGTTTGACATTTTTGTTATTAACCTTCACGAAACCATCTTTGATGGCTGTTTGCAATTTTGAACGGGTTACATTAGGCAATCGGTCCATCAAAAACTTATCGATCCTTAATAATGTTTGTTTAGGATCACAGATTATACGATAGTGTTCGTATAATTCATCGCTATCTGAATACTCTTCTATATCTTGCATTGAATTGCGAAGTTAGTCTATTTTTAATTTATGGAAAAGCCAGCTATAATTGACCATTTGTTTAGCGACTTTTTGAAAGAACACAAAGTTCAAGTTGATATTCTTCGAGAAGACCTTTTGCATCCACAAATTAGTGGAAATAAATACTGGAAGCTTAAATATTTTATTAAAGAAGCCCAGGAAAAAAATTATAACACTCTTATCAGTTTTGGAGGAGCTTATAGTAATCATATCCATGCGCTTGCTTATACAGGCAAAAAGTTCGGTTTTAAAACAATTGGGATTATAAGAGGTGAAGAACTTGCTGCCAAAGAAAGAAACCCTACCTTATATGATGCCGAGCAATACGGTATGAAATTAGATTTTATAAGCCGAAAGGATTATAAAATGAGGTTTGATACTAAATTCTTAGATACAATTAAGAAGAAACATCCAAATTCGTTGATTATTCCGGAAGGAGGAGCTGGTGATACTGGTGAAAAGGGAGTTGTTGATATGATTGGACGCATTCAAAATATAAGTCAATATAATTATATTTTAGTTTGCTCCGGAACTTCAACTACTGCTATTGGAATAGCAAAAGCTGTAAAAGATAGCGAGACTAAAGTTATTACTGTACCAGCTCTTAATCTTAGGCAAACATTATTAAATGTAAATGACCGATTGGTTAAATATGGTATAGATCCGTTGATCTCATGGCAGGAATATACTTTTGGAGGATATGGAAAGTTTCCGGATGAGCTCAGAAGCTTCTGTAAGGATTTTCAAAAAGAGTATAATATCCTTCCTGATCCGGTATATACCAGTAAGGGCCTTTATGGATTGCTTGATAAAATAAGTCAGGGGTATTTTAAGAAAGGAACCAAAATATTATTTGTTCATACCGGAGGGTTACAAGGCTGGCGAGGATACAATAAGTTATCTGACTAACCAATCTGAAAGGGCATCCCCCAGTTTGTTGCACCAACCAAGAGTCAGATTATTATATTCATTACTAATAGATTTCTTCTGCATATTACTGAGATAGAAAGTATCAAGACCAAGTTTACTTGCTTCTGCTAATCGACTATCTATCCTGTTGACTGCTCTGATTTCACCACTTAGTCCTACCTCTCCAGCAAAACAAGCGTCTTTTGGCACAGGAATCTCATTGGCGCTACTGATTACCGCTGCACAAACTGCCAAATCAATTGCAGGATCTTCAATTTTTATACCTCCGGCAATATTGATAAACACATCAAACGAGCCCAGTCGAAACCCCATTCGTTTTTCAAGAACGGCTAAAAGCATATTTAGTCTTTTGACGTCAAACCCTGTGCAGGTCCTTTGGGGGTCCCATAAGCTGCTGTGCTCACTAGCGCCTGGATTTCTACTAGTAGGGGCCTGTTTCCTTCCAAAGTAGCTCCAATAGCAATTCCTGACGCATGCTCTTCTCTTTGGGAAAGTAAGATTTCTGATGGGTTATTGACTTGTCTTAGACCATCTTTAATCATTTCGTAGATTCCAAGCTCTGCTGTACTTCCAAATCTGTTTTTAGTGGTACGAAGAATCCGGTAGCTCATATGTCTGTCTCCTTCAAACTGAAGTACCGTATCAACCATATGCTCTAATATCTTCGGGCCAGCTATACTTCCATCTTTTGTGATATGACCAATGAGGATAACGGATGTCTGGGTTTTTTTGGCAAACTTCATAAAGGTTGCAGTACAATCTCTAATCTGGGTAATGCTACCTGCCATTGAATCATTATGAGGAGTAACCGTGGTTTGGATAGAATCAACGATAATAAGATCCGGGTCGATCGTTTTAATTTCGTTGAATATATGGTCAACTTGTGTTTCGGTAAGTAAATAGATTTCGCTAGCCTCAAGCCCCATTCGCTTTGCTCTCATACTGATTTGCTGGGCACTTTCTTCTCCGCTTATATATAATACTTTTTTGTTCTTCCCTAATGATTGAGAAATCTGAAGCATTAAAGTAGACTTTCCTATTCCGGGCTCACCACCAATTAATACCAGAGATCCGGGAACGATTCCTCCGCCCAACACTCTGTTAAACTCCAGGTCTTCAGTGATTATACGAGGCTGTTCGTCAGTACTTACTTCAGAAAGTCTTGAAGCCTTATTTTTTAGTAAGCCATTTGACTTGTTTTCCGGCTCTTCCCATAAAGTTTCAGGTTCATTCTTTTTACCGGAACCCAGCTTTATTTCTTTAAAAGTGTTCCATTGAGAACAGGAAGGGCACTTTCCAAGCCACTTTGGCGAATCATAGCCACAATTATCACAAACGTATGCAGTTTTTTGTTTAGCCATCAGGTGAATAATGCTTCTATGTCTGCTTTATCAAGGCTCTTCATAAAGCTTTCTTCTGTATTAATAAGCTCATCAGCTAATTTTAATTTGCTTTGCTGAAGGGTCAGTATTTTTTCTTCGACGGTATCTCTCATAATGAATTTATAAGTAAATACCTGGTTAGTCTGCCCTATCCTGTGAGCTCTATCTACTGCCTGTGCTTCAATCGCCGGGTTCCACCATGGATCTAACAGAAATACATAATCTGCTTTTGTTAGATTTAATCCCAAGCCTCCAGCTTTCAAAGAAATTAAAAACACCTTAACCGACTGGTCATCCTGAAACTTTTCAACCTGACCCTGCCTGTCTTTTGTAGAACCGTCGAGGTAGCAGTATTTTATTTTTTCTTTATCGAGATGTTTTTTTACAATATTCAAATGCTTTACAAACTGAGAAAACACAAGTACTTTATGATCATCACTTATGGCGTCATTTAATCTGATCATAACATCTTCCATTTTTCCACTTTCTCCTTTGTAGTCTTCTTCTACCATTTTAGGGTGGTTTGCTAACTGTCGCAATTTGGTTAACCCCTGTAATACCATCATGCGGCTTTTTTTCATTCCCTGAAGTTCGATCTCATCCATGATCTTATTTCGGTAGAAGCTTTTTACTTCCTCATATTTTTCTTCCTGTTCCGTGGACATCGTAGTATAGATGATGTTTTCTATTTTAGGAGGAAGGTCTTTCGCTACTTGTGATTTATGCCTTCTCAGGATAAAGGGCTTAATAATATTGTAAAGCTTTTTAATCTTTGATTCGTCCTGGTTTTTTTCAATCGGCTGCAGAAATTCATTTTTAAAGAATGATTGCGAACCGAGTAATCCCGGATTAACAAAAGACATTTGAGACCAAAGGTCCAGCGTAGTATTTTCAAGAGGAGTACCGGTAAGGATAAGTCTGAATTTAGAGCGCAAGTCTCTCACCGCCTTTGCAATATTGCTATTCGGGTTTTTAATAACCTGAGACTCATCCAGTATTATATAATTAAAGAAGTAATCTTTAAGAATATCCACATCGAGTCTTACAATACCGTAACTCGTTAATATAATGTCGTAACCTTCAAATTGGTTAACGTCTTTTTCTCTGTTTGTACCTGTATAAAGAAAGACTTTCAGGTTAGGAGTGAATTTTTCAGCTTCTTTTTGCCAGTTGTATAAAAGAGAGGTTGGCATAATCAAAAGCGAAGCTTTTTCCATTCCCTGATCCTTTTCATCTTGTAGTAGCGCGAGGGTCTGAACTGTTTTTCCTAAACCCATGTCATCTGCAAGGCAGCCACCGAAATTATAATTGTTCAGAAACTTCATCCAGTTAAACCCGGCCTTTTGATAAGGTCTTAATTTTCCACTAAAATTTTCCGGCATCGGATAGTCATCGATCTTGTTAAAATCTTTCAATGACTCGAGTTTGGTGGAAATATTCACCTTGGCCAGGTTTCCGTGTTTCAGCTCGTCAACCAAGGCAACATGGTGTTTGTTGAGGGCCATTCTTTCGCTGGAGTCCTCTCCGTTTTCTTGCATAAAAGAAAACAGTTCACCGTATTTTGAGAACCAGGCCTCAGGGATTACAGCTATTTCACCGTTTGGAAGAGAAAATTCTCTTTTCTTTTTAACTATATATTTTCGAAGATCTTTGAAAGGAATCTTAAAGTCTCCAAACTCAATTACCGCATGAATATCAAACCAGTCATTTTTTTCATTGACTTCAAGGTTAATATTCGGCTTACCCAGGAAGTACTTTTTGTTTTCTACATCTTTCTGAATGAGCTTAAATCCTTTTTCCTCCAGTTTAAATTTATATAAGGTTAGCCAGGCAAAAGCATCTTGTTTAGATAGAGTCAACCTTCCGTGCTTTAATAAAAGGTCGATCTCTTTAAGGTATTGGATGATTTGTCTTTCTTTTTCAGGATCACGACTTACCTTATGGAATAAAAATGAATCCTCAGTTTTTTCCATCCTAACGGATGATTTCTGATTGGCTTCACCTTTAAATTCGTAGGGACCATATTTAAACTTAAGTTCAAATAAGATTTTTTCCCTGTCTTCAACATTAGCACCTGGCTTTTTATCATCAAATAAAGTGCCTTGTGTTGTTTCTGCTGCTGCGAGTGTAGAGAAATAAATGTATGGATTAACACCATAGGCCTCATTAATAATATCAAAGCCTTTAGCGGTAACGTCAAAATTTGCAATTAGCGGGCAAACGAATTTTTCATAGTACGTTTCCTCTATTTTCCCGGGGATAAGAATAAACTTCTTTCTGAGAAAAGGAATAAGTTTTTTGCCTTCCGGATTCTTTTCGAAGTGGTATAACCTGCCTTCGACTACCATGTATGCAGGCTCATTACACAATATATAAGAATCCTTATAAGTAAAGTCTACTTTTGCACCGTTATGCTTAATTGTCGGCCAATAGTGAGTGTTGTCTTCATTGCGGTGGAAATGAAAAAGTATAGTGGCAGCTTTATCCTGATAGAAGATCTCCTTCCAGGCAGGTTCTCCATCGGAACCCATCTCGAAAAGTCTTTTACCTTTAATCTTTTTTAGGATTTCAGCTCGTCTTAAATCAAGATACCTTTCAATTTCCTTCTGCAGAAGTTTGTTGCCTTTTTCCTTATCAAATACTTTCAGGAAAAAGTCCTCAGTTTTCATAGGTTTCTTTGAAAACTTTCTGGCTACAACATCCTGCTGCATACTGTCCATAAACTCGATCAACTCATAGTCAACTTCATCCAGACCTGAACTAAATTCTTCAGCGTTCTTTATTGAAATATTTTGATGCTGAAAAGTCAGACCTCCGTTATCATCGAGATGAACAATGTAGGATTCGAATAGATATCCGAGATACTCATGTTCAAAAACTGAATAAATGATTTGGAACGGCTGAGCGCTCGAAACCTTCATAATGCAACATTTTTTGGCAAACAATGAATACCAAATTAGGTGAAATTGTGTACCCTTGCAAGTTAAGGTTGATGAAAAAAATCACATTTTATTGAAGTTCTTTTAAATCAGCGGCTTTCACTGCAGACCTTGCAGGTAGAAATGAAATGATAAAAGTGATCGCACAGATAGTAATCCCAGTTGCAACAAAATCTCCCCAGTACATTTTTACAGGATATGAATCAACAACAGCCGTTTGCATTCCCATGCTTATAAAACCAAACTCCTGCTGTAGATAGCAAAGGGTAAACCCGATAAGAATGCCGGCAACTGCTCCCCCAAGTGAAATGATGAACCCTTCGTAAAGAAAGATTTTTCTAATCAATTTATCAGGGCTGCCCATGGCAAATAGTATACTTATGTCCCGCCTTTTGTCTACTGCTAACATATTCAGGGAAAAGAAAATATTTATTGAGGCAACTGTCAGGATGAAAGATAAGATGATAAAGACAAAGAGTTTTTCAAGCTTAACTGCTCTCAGGATATCTGCATGTTGTTCTCTGTCTGTCAATACAGTAAAACCTGGGCCTATTGCCAATTGTATTTCTTCTTTAACATCATTTAAGTCACTTTCTTTGGAGGTCTTGATCTCAATACTCGTAACTAATCCTTCTTCGTATTCGAATAGATCAGAAGCAAATCGTAAAGGGACAATCATGAATTTTTCATCATAATGTTTTTCAATAGCAAAAGCTCCTGATGGTAATATTGATTTTCTTTTGACTGCACGGTCAGGGTTAATTAGACCAGGTTTTACCTCCTTTGGATAAAATACCTGGAGGGCTTTAAAGTCATTTTCTAATGATATTTGTAAGTCATCAAATAAACCGTAACCCATTACGGCGTAGTTAACTTCTTTATTTTTAAGATTAAAGTCACCTCTTACAATCGACCCGATAATTCTGCCCTGCTCTTTAAAGTTGTCATCTACTCCTTTTATTGTTACCAGAGTTTGAGCTTTATTGTATTTAATCAAAGCGTTATTTTCAATAACCGGGGTGATTACTTCAAGAGAGGGGATGGTGTTTAATTTTGATTCGACAGAATCAATATGAAATGTTTTTCCAACCTTAGCAGAAATCTTGATCTGGGGGTCAAAATCATTAAGCAAAGATGTTAATAAACCTTCTAATCCATTAAAAACACTCAATACAATAATCAAAGAGGCTGTAGCTATTGAAATAGCTATCATTGATACGATTGAGATCACGTGGATGAAGTTTTTCTTTTTACGTGACCAGAAATATTTTTTCGCAAAAAGATATGGGAGATTAATCATCAGTCTTCGTCTTCCTCCTGGTCATCCTCCGGTGGGATATCCAGGTCTTTCAGGATATTATCTATGCGTCCGGCATATTCTGCTCCTTCATCGAGATAAAAAATAAGCTCCGGAATAGCCCTGACTTGTTTAGCAATTCTGTTTCCAAGATGTTTTCTTAGTTCTGACTTTCTTTCATTAACATTCTCGATAAACTCATTTTTGTCTTTTATAGCCAGAAGGGAGAGATAAGCCTTAGCAACTTTCAAATCAGGAGAAACTTCAACTCTTGTAACGGTAACAAAAGCGTTCCCGATTACATTTTTCCCTTCTCTTTGAAAAATCTGGCTGAGTTCTTCCTGGATCAGCCTTGCAAACTTTAATTGTCTTTGACTTACGCTCATATTACAAATATGTCTCAAATTTTGTTATTTTTCTTGAATTTCGGCTATTTTCGGAGTCATTTTAAAGATTAACCAGCGTATCCTTGTTACAGTTTTTTAGAATAAATGATCCTTATCGCTTTGTAGCGGTTTTTTTATTAATCCTTCTGATACGGCTACCCTATTGGATATCAGGCGTATGGCTCTCGTTGCCTGAGGTAGAATGGCTATTAATCGGGGAGGAACTTGTCAATGGAAAGGTGTTATACAGGGATCTTTTTGATGACATCGGTCCGGTAAGTGCTTATTTTTATGCCGGATTGAATTTCATTTTTGGCAGAACTCAATGGCCGCTTCAAGTCGGTGGCGTATTACTAACTTTATACCAGTCAATTACCTTTAATAGAATTGCTCTCAGAAATAAGGCTTTTAATGAAAACACCTATGTTCCGGGAATGATTTATGCAGTATGCAGTAATTTGTTTCCTGATATGTACCTAATGTCTCCGGTGTTAATTAGCCTGACATTTATATTATTAGCAACAGAAAACATTTTTAAAAGGATAGAGGTAAAAACGGAAGACAGGGATTTTCTTATTACGGGTTTTTATCTTTCAATGGCAACAATGTCTTATTTACCTTCGGGTTTTTATGTGGTTTTTTGTTTATTCAGCCTTGTTTTATTTACAGGAACTGTTGCAAGAAGATACCTTTTGTTTTTTTACGGAGTTGCTTTACCCTTTGCTATCGTTTTTGTTTTGTTTTTATACCTTGACTCTTCCCTGATCTTTATGGACAACTTTGTTTTTAGTTGGTTTTCATTAGACTGGATCCAAAGATATTCAAGGGTAATGTTCTGGCTAATTTTAGCCGTCCCTGTGTTTTTCTTGTTTATTTCTGTATTTAAAACATTTGCATATGCCAGGTACACTAATTACCAGGTACGATTACAACAGGTTATGCTGATATTTTTAATTATTAGTTTATTGGTGTGGCTGGTATCAAAAGACCGTTCAATTTATCATTTATTACTTTTTGTGCCTGCATTGGCATTTTTCCTTTCTCATTATTTCCTGCTTATCAGACGTAAATGGATGGCAGAATTACAATGGATTACATTTTTAGGATGTATAATATTTGTGAATTACGGATTGTATTACGAAAGACCCTTCTTATTTGGTGTAGATGTAACTGAAAATATAAAGTTTTTGCCTTCAGAAGATAAATACTATGAAGAGGTAAATGGCAAAAGATTACTAGTAGTAGGTAATGATAAACAGTATTACAAGGAAGCCCGGTTGGCGACTCCATATTTTAATTGGGAAATATCCAGGCCATATTTCGAAAATACAGACCGGTATAATAGAATCGTACACCTTTATAATTCTTTTGTTCAGGACCCTCCCGAAGTAATCCTTGACAAAGAAAATGTTATCCCCCAAATAAAAGAATATTTACCTGTTTTGGAAGACAGGTACATATCGGATGATGGCGTGATATATCGATTGGTAGAATAATGAAATAGTCTTCTTCTTAGATAAAAAAGACTATTTCATATAATAAAAGTATATTAACAAGAGATCTTCCCTACTCTTCTTTCGTGTCTTCCTCCTTCAAAATCCGTATTTAAGAAAGTGCTCAACATTTTGAATGCAACATCCTCCTCCACAAAACGCGATGGGATACAAATTACATTGGCATTGTTGTGCTGACGGGCAAGCGCAGCCAGTTCTTCATTCCAGCAAAGAGCTGCTCTGATATCTTTATGCTTATTTGCTGTCATACATACGCCATTTCCACTACCACAGATCAGAATGCCTAATGAATCATCATTTTTTGAAACATCATCCGCTACCGGGTGAGCATAATCCGGATAATCAGTTGAATCTTCAGAATGAGTACCATGGTCTGTTACATTAAAGCCTTTATCCTTTAGATAATCAACAAACTTTTGTTTCAACCCAAATCCTGCGTGGTCTCCGCCGATAAATAATTTATTCGTCTTCATGTTTTACAAGGTCTTTTGATATTCTTTTATATAAACTCTTAGAAACTAAAATACTAATTTCATATAGGAGAAACAGTGGCATACTAATCAACAGCTGTGTAAAGATATCAGGTGGTGTGATCATTGCTGATAAAAACAGTATGATTATAAATGCGTGTCTTCTGTAAGTTTTTAAATAATTCGGCGTTACTATTCCTGCCTTTGTAAGGAAGTAAACGACAACAGGTAACTGAAAGGTTATACCACAAGCTAAAACAAGGGTAGCCAAGAACCCAACATAGGAAGCAAGGTCAATTTCATTTTCAAACTCTGCAGTAATAGAATAATGGTACAGGAAGTTGAAGGAAAAAGGAGATATAACGAAATAACCAAAGCAAACACCTAACAGAAATAATGCTGTTACAAAGAAAACAGCTCCGCGAGAAGCGTTTTTTTCCTCCATGTGTAGGCCAGGCTTAATGAATCTCCAAATTTCAAAAAAGGCGTAAGGAAAAGCGCAAATAAACCCGAGCATGATAGAATACTTGATGTCAGCCATAAACTGTCCGGCGATTTGCCTGTTGTAAAGAGTGATTTTAAAATCGTCAATACATAAAGCCGGGATATTTAGTTGTTCTCCGAGCTTACAAAAAAGCTTAAAAGTAATAAAGTCCGACTTTCCGGGACCCATAATTACTTCACCGAATAAAAACTCACTAAAAATGAAGGCAAGGACTCCAAACACCAGTATGGAAGCCAGCGACCGTATGATATGCCACCTCAGTTCTTCGAGGTGTTCAAGGAAGGTCATTTCATTTTGTTCTTGTGCCACTGTAGTTTTTTTATAAGCGCAAAATTAAAAAAAGCACAGGCTAATGAAAGCCTATGCTGTTAAGATTATTTAAATGGATCAAAATTATACATATAATTCAAATCCGCTCATCCATTCATTAATGTCTTTTTTGATTTTGCCTACCTTTTCTTCGTTTTCAATATTTGTTAGGACTTCATCAATAAAACCAACGATTTTTTTCATATCATCTTCCTTCATTCCCCTGGTCGTAACTGCTGCTGTACCAACACGCATACCTGAAGTGACAAAAGGTGACTTATCATCAAATGGAACCATGTTTTTATTGATAGTTATATCAGCATTAACTAATCCATTCTCCGCTTCTTTACCAGTAATACCCTTTGATCTCAGGTCGATTAGCATCAGATGATTGTCTGTTCCACCGGAAATAATATCATAACCTTTTCCTACAAAAGCATCAGCCATCGCTTTTGCATTTTTTTCCACCTGGACAATATAGTTAAAATATTCATCTGTTAGAGCTTCTCCGTAAGCTACAGCTTTTGCAGCTATAACATGTTCTAACGGACCACCCTGTGTACCAGGGAACACTCCCCCATCAAGAAGCTGGGTCATTTTTTTGGTTGTTCCTTTCGGTGTCTTTATTCCAAATGGATTCTCAAAATCTTCTCTCATTAAAATCATACCACCACGAGGACCTCTTAAAGTTTTATGTGTAGTGGTAGTTACAATATGACAGAATTCAAGCGGGTCATTTAATAGTCCACGAGCAATCAGGCCGCTAGGGTGTGAAATATCAGCGAGAAGAATTGCTCCTATTTCATCAGCAACAGTTCTGAATCTGGAATAATCCCAGTCACGGCTGTATGCAGAGGCACCGCAAATAATTAATTTTGGCTTTTCTTTTCTTGCAGTTTCTTCCATCTGATCATAATCGATTAAGCCGGTTTCTTTGTCTACTCCGTAAAAGAAAGGCTGATATAGTTTGCCGCTGAAATTCACTGTCGAACCGTGGGTAAGGTGACCTCCGTGAGATAAGTCAAATCCCAGAATCTTATCTCCCGCATTTAATAAAGCCAGCATTACAGCCGAGTTCGCCTGTGCCCCTGAGTGTGGCTGAACATTTGCCCACGTTGCACCAAATAATTCACAAGCACGTTGGATTGCCAAATTTTCGACTTCATCAACTACTTCACAACCCCCGTAATAACGTTTTCCTGGCAGGCCTTCAGCATATTTGTTTGTTAATACACTGCCCATAGCTTCCATTACCTGTGGAGAAGTAAAATTTTCTGAAGCGATCAATTCTATTCCTTCCTCCTGACGCCTCTTTTCCTGAGCGATTAAGTCAAAAATTTTCTGGTCTCTATACATGATTGTGATATTGTTAAATCAGTTGCAAAATTAATTGGGGAATGCCGTATTACAAAACAAACGAGTGCCATTAGACTACTCTTTTTACCATTTATCAATTTAAACCCCCGAATGGCGAGTTTTTAATGTATTTATTCTTCGGTGCTGCTAAATTAACCTCAAAATTAGTAATCATGAAAAATATTTTTCTTAACATTTTCTTTTTAAGCTTTTTTGCTTGTTTGATTTCCTGCGATTATTCCGATGGAGTAAGAGGATCTGGCAATAAAGTTGATCGTGAAGAAGGATTATCACCTTTTTCTGAAGTTGAATTTAAAGGAAACTTTGAAGTTCACCTTCACCAGGCCGATGATTATAAATTGCTGATCGAGGCAGATGATAATCTAATGAGACTAATTGAAGTCGATGAATCAAACGGCAGACTTGAAATCGAAACTACTGAGAATATTTATGATGCGGATGACATTCGTATTGACTTATATTTTCCTGATATAGAAAAAATCAATGTTTCAGGAGCAGTGGATTTAAAAAATGAAGGTACTTTAATCCTTGATAAATTAAATATGGATCTTGGAGGTGCCGGTGCTATAAATCTTACCCTGGAAACAGATGAAACAATAATTGATGTTTCAGGTGCAGGAGGAATTAAATTAAGAGGCTTCACTGAATTTTTAGCGGTTAGCCTGAGTGGAGCCGGAGGACTTGATGCCAAAAACCTGGTAGCTAGTAATGCAGATTTGGAGATCAGTGGTGTAGGCGGAGCCCAGGTGTGCGTAAGAGAAGTTTTAGATGCAGAAATATCAGGTATTGGTGGAGTACAGTATTATTGCAAACCAAAAGAGATCAGGGAAGATATTAACGGATTAGGTTCTATTAGCGAAGGAAATAATAAAGACAACGATAATGACGAGGATTATTAACAAATCTTCAAAATAGTTATAGTATAAGCGGGTTATTGTTACCCGCTTTTTTTGTTTATGGCTTTTTGTGCGATATTTGTTTAATAAGCAAAAAACCAATATAAAGTGAAATTAGAAGACTTAAGAAAGAAGATTGATAATCTGGATGATCAAATTCTGGACTTGCTTAATGAGCGAATGGAAATTGTCAATAGCGTTGGACAATTAAAAAGATCTTCTAATTCTATAATTTACAGGCCTGAAAGGGAAAAGGCTATAATCGACAGATTAACCAGTCGGTCAAAAGGGTTAATGAAGCAAAAGTCTATAGAGGCTGTTTTCCTTGAAATATTTGCAGTTAGCAGAAATCTTGAGCTTCCGGAAAGAGTCGCTTTCTTAGGTCCTGAGGGAAGTTTCACGCATCAGGCAGCTGAAAGTAGGTTTGGTGCTAATAGTGAATACCTGTCTATAAAATCTATTTCTTCTGTATTTGAGACGATCAGTGCCGGAAGAGCGAGGTTTGGAGTAGTTCCTGTGGAAAACAATCAGGAAGGTATCGTACAGGAAACTATAGACTTGATTGGGAGGCATGATCTTCATATTGTGGCAGAAATACCTTTACCTATTCATTTTTCCTTTGCTACAATGCAGGAAAAGATATCAGGGATCAAGAAGATTTATTCAAAAGATATTGCGTTCAGGCAATGCCGTAATTTTTTAGATGATCTTTTTGGAGACCAGGTTGAGTTAATTCCGGTCAATAGTACATCTACAGCCGTCAAAATATCTAAAGATGAACCTAATTCGGCAGCAATCTGTTCTCATATTGCCGCTAAAGAATATGGCTTACCGATTCTTTTTGAAAACATTGAAGATTCTGATACTAATCACACACGATTTTGGATTCTTGCTAAAGATATGATCAATCAGCCTTCACATCAAAATAAGACTAGTTTACTGGCAAAACTTCCCGATTCACCAGGTAGTCTGGCTAGTTTTCTTGAAGCATTTCACACTGCAGGTATAAACCTCTCGAAAGTCGAAAGCCGTCCGGCAAAAGAAGGTAAGAAATTTAAATACTGGTTTTTCGTTGAATGCGATGGACATTTTCAGGATGCCAAAATTCAGGATGCACTTGCTCCATTTATAAAAAATGTAAAGTGGCTGGGCTCATATGTAAAGCTTTGCTAAACTATTTGATAGTTTACCGGTTTACATTTTGTGGAAATTACGATAAAAACAAAAATAAATAAGCCGGTAAAAGAGGTAGAATCAGGATTTAATAAAAACCTATTCAACCACCTTAGCCCTCCATTCCCGAAACTATCAGTATTAAGGTTTGATGGGATAAATAAGGGAGGAATTACCCATCTTAAGCTTAATTTTTTGCTTTTTAAGCAAGAATGGATCAGCTATAACACTCATTCGGCAAGTTCTACAAAGGGGTTTTATTTTATCGATACAGGAGAAAAACTACCTTTTCCATTGAAAAAATGGAAACACAGGCATGTTGTTTTTGGAAATAGTAGCTCATGTATTGTTGATAGGGTAAAGTATTCTACAGGAATTAAATTGATCGACCTGATTATCTTTCCTGCTATGTGGTTAATGTTCTATGGAAGAAAACCGTCTTACAAATCCTACTATCATCAGTAACCCTAAATGGGTGATTTTTTAAAATTTCATATTGCTTTTTTGCATTTTAAAGGCATTTGATTCGCTAAATAAATCCATTGTCAATATTTTTCGTTAATATAATTGTCCTTAGTGAGATATAATGAAAAAGATTTTACGCAATATTATATTAACTATAATTATTCTTTCAGCCGGATCAGTGTTCGAATTAAAAAGTCAAAGCACGAAAATCGGTTTTGAGCTGACTTCCGATGTCAGGCGTATAACTATACCCTTCGAAAAATATAATAACCTGATTATAGTGCCGGTTCTCCTGAATGAAAAAATACCTCTTAAATTCATACTTGACACCGGTGTTAGAAATGCTATTTTAACTGAAAAAACAATATGCGACCTGATCCAAATGGAATATGATCGACAGGTCTTTCTTTCTGACGCCTCAGGGACTCATGTTATTACTGCCTTTGTTGCAAGTAATAACACATTAGCTTTACCCGGTGTAAAAGGCCATAGTCAGGCTTTACTTGTCCTTGAAAACGACTATCTGAAACTTAAAAATAATATTGGGATAGATGTACATGGCATCCTTGGCTATGAATTATTCAAAAATTTTGTAGTTCAAATTGATTATGATGACAGGGAAATAATTTTACACGACCCTGAATATTTTAAGCCAAGAAGAAGCTATGAAAAATTTGATATGGAAATTACTGAAGGCAAACCATACATCTATGTTCCATTAAGCCTAGATGATTCAACGAATGTTAAAAGTAAACTAATGGTGGATACCGGTGCCTCTCATAGCCTGATGTTAAGTACTGAGTCACATGAAAAAATTTCTGTTCCTGAAGAAAACATTGAGTCTGTGATAGGAAGAGGGCTCGGTGGTTATATAAACGGTAACCTCGGCAGGATTGCTGAGTTGAGGTTAAAAGACTATGATCTGGAGGAGGTAATTGCCTCATTTCCTGAAGGGGATACCTACCTGGAAGCTACAAAAAATGATGATAGAAATGGGACCATCGGTGGCGGAGTATTAAACAGGTTCACTGTTGTGTTTGATTACCAAAACAATAAGTTTTATCTCAAAAAGAATAAGTATTTTAAAGATCCTTTTGAATTGAATATGACCGGGTTAGAGATAATGGCTGACGGACCTCGCCTGGATCAGGTAACGATTCACTATGTTAGAAAGGATTCCCCGGCAGATCGAGCTGGCATCATTGCGGGTGATAAAATACTTAAAATAAATTCTAATAAAGTGGAGAATATAGAGCTTTGGGAGATCTCAGACCTGTTTAGCAGAAGAGAAGGGAAAAAACTCAAACTTGTCCTTCAGCGAGGTGATGAAGTATTCAAGAGGAAAATTGAATTGGAAAGAGTATTATAAAAGAGGCCGGAAAATATTCCGGCCTTTATTTTTTTAATAGAAAACTGCGTTACCATATAATATTAACCCTTCATACCAAAAGCATCTTAAAAGAGGGTTATCTATTAAATAAATAACTTTACCCTCACCCAGATTTTTTGTAGCAAACCCTAGAGATCCTTCAAGGTCTTGTTTCAGGTTAACTCCAACGAATCCGTCTACCACGGAATTATTTTCCAGGTATCCGACATTCCATCCGTTTTTTAATAGTTTATATGTGTTGTTATTTGTTTTAAGACCTCTGTATGAAGAACCAAGTCCAAAAGCCAGGGGATGTGTATCATCGAGAGAATAATCTAAAATAGCCCCTGCAGTATAGTTTTTTAATGCGTTTCTTTCAGATCTGCCATAAGATCTGACTCTCGTTTTATAATTGTAAGTTTCAGTGTTTTCTTCTTCTTTTTTACCTGAATTTGTTTTTTCAAGTGCCAATTCGGTCTTTTCGGGATTAAGTTTATCAATGGAGCCTCCAATTAATATTAACTTTCCACCAGATCTTACCCAATCTTCTAATTTTTTGATTTTTTCTTCACTAATACCAGAGTATCTTCCATGAGGTAATATTATTGTATTCACTTCATTCATATAATCTTCATCAAAATAATTCGGACGAACAACATGAGGCTGATAGCTGACTAATTGTTCAAAATAATACCAGTTTTCACCAAATGATAAAGGAGAAGTGTCTTTTCCGGATAATAGTGCAATTTCTGGTTTTTCTATTAATCGATATGATGCCGATCCAAAATCAGGACCGGAAGAAGCAAACCCAGATGAAATTGAATAGATATCAACATCAGTTTCTTTGGTGATATCCATCAGTTTGTTATAAAAATCAACAACCGTCGAACGGTTTAAACTTCCTGTAATGATTAGGGTTCCCCGTTTAAACTTATTTTCATTTGTTGAAAACGGTTCTGTTGCTAAATGGACTTTAATGTTTTGAGTCAGGCATTGTGCAAGAAACCGGTGGCTTCTAAGTCCCTGGAATGGGATCGCATATGAATAAGCATTCTCATCAGGAAGTAATTGTGACTCATCGTTCAATTTTTCATTTTTTATAGAAATAGAACTTGTTACAGCAGAAGCCTGCAAACCATAGGCATGAAATAGTGACCAGGACGTGATATCATAAGTTATACTATCAGCTAATTTCGTTTTAGGTTCGAGTAGCACTCGGGTTAATACAGATTTAGGCTGGTCTACAGGTACAACAATATCATCTTCATTTACTTCAATTGTTTGCTCATTGATTGTGGAATAATCGTATCCTTTAAAAGACTTATTTATTCCGGCTTTTCCATATATGATGTTATGAGCGTCGAGGATTTTTAACATATCCTCAACTTTTTTTGGATTATTGTCTTTTGAAATAACAAATGAACGGTATTTACCAGGATTCTTTCTTGAAGAGTTGAAGTACTCACTGAAGTTATTTAGTAAATCCTGTCGGTTTTCAGCAGCTGTACGAATAGTTGATATCCCACTGGTAAAATGATGTTCAAGGCGATCTTTAAGTGTTAGTGTATCACCTCCGGGCAACTTTATTCCTAACCCTGCGAATGAATGTCCAGCTTGCTCATAAGTCATGCCTATGCTGCCACTAAACATTGGATAAGTATCACCATAACTTGGGTATAATAGATCAAATCTTTCTTTAGTAAAATACAACCATCCTTTTTCATCAAAACTGGTTGCATTATTCTTTCCTATCTGAATTTGAAATTCCCTTTGCCAGTCAGAGATTAATTCGTGAAACGGTTCGGCAGCGGGAGCAAAATAATAGGGAGAAGTATGACTCTGTTCGTGGAAATCCACATGTATTTGAGGCATCCATTCATTATAAACCTTTAATCTTTGCTTTGATTCGATTTGTGTTACCCAGGCCCAGTCTCTATTCAGGTCGAATAAATAATGGTTCTGTCTTCCTCCCGGCCATGGTTCGTGGTGCTCTCTGCCAATCGGGTCTACATCCGGTTTATTGTTTGCTACTTGTTTGTACCAATGCACATATCTGTCACGCCCGTCAGGATTCAGGCATGGGTCTATAATTACTACGGTGTTGTCAAGGAGTTCAGTGCTTTCAGGCCCTCCCGTAACTAATTTATATGCAGTTTTCATTGAAGCTTCCGTACTGTTCGCTTCATTGCCATGAACATTGTAACTCAACCATACGATTGCCGGATCCGAATTATTTGCACTTGTGGATCCTGTATTCACCCTTTCAATATTGCGGGTCTTTATTTTTTCGATATTTTTAAGATTATCCTCAGAGGTAATAATAGCATAAAGTAAAGGCCGGTTTTCGTAAGTACGACCATATTCTATAAGTTTTATCTTTTCCGGATTTTCTTCTGCTATATGACTAAAGTAATCAACAACACGATGATGGTACGTAAATTGCTCTCCTAATTCATATCCGAGAAACTCAGATGGCGACTTAGTTTGTGAGAAAGAAAGTACCGAAAAAAAGGCAAATACAAATAGTGTAAATAATTTTTTCATAAATTCGTTTTTCAAATTGAAAACATCATTGAGTTATCAACGTATCTAAATTAGTTTATTAGACATACAGACAACTGGTTATGCAATTAAAAGATTTTCTATTTATTTTTTTTGTTTCAACAATTATTAGTTTTTCCTCGATAGCCCAAAATGGCTATGAGCTCGATATTACAGTAGCTGACATGCCGGAAAAAGAGGTATTCCTTGGGTATTATTTTGATGGAAAAACATACGCTAAAGACACCGTCAAGGCAGATTCTGAAGGCCACATGGTTTTTTCAGGAGAAGAGGCTCTTCCGGAAGGTGTTTATTTTTTAATGGCAGACAAACAAAAGTTATTTGATTTTACTGTCGGTGACGACCAACATTTTAAACTGGTCGCTCCAACTCAAAACTATATAGTTGATATGAAGATAGAGGGTTCAACAGGAAATGAGCTTTTCTATAAGAATATGAGATTCAATTTTGAACAAAACCAAAAAGCAAAGCCTTATTTAGCTGTTTTAAAAGATTCGACTGCCAGTAAAGAGCAATTAAGCGCGGCACAAAAAGAATTTGATAAGATAAATGAAGAGGTTATCGATTTTCAGGATTCTGTTATCGAAAATTATCCTAATTCAGTGTTAGGTAAAATGATGGCCGCCAACAAACCAGTTGATGTGCCGGAAAGTATGAAAGATGATCGGGAGCTGGCATATGAGTATTACAAAAATCATTTCTTCGACAATATTGATTTATCAGACCCTATCTATTTGCGATTGCCTAATCAGATTGTTAAAGAAAAGCTAGATACATACTTTGATAAAGTATTAGCTCAAAACCCTGACACATTGATTAATGAAATAGACAGGGTTGCTAAAATGGCTTCTTCAAATGAGGATATGTACAGGTTTGTCATCTGGAATATGGTATTGAAATACCAAAACCCAAAAATCATGGGGCTTGATAAGGTATTTGTTCACATAAATGACAAATACTTTCAGTCGGGTGCTATGGATTACTGGGCAAGTCCATCACTTAAAAAGAATTTGGGAGAATATTCAGATAAATTACGCAAGAGCTTGATTGGTATGAAAGGTCCTAACCTGATCATGCAGGATGTTGACCTGAATAAAAAGTCACTGTATAACATCGATAAAAAATACACGGTAATTTATTTTTTCGATCCTGATTGTGGCCATTGTAAAAAGGAAACGCCGGTTTTAGTTGACTTTTATAACAACACGAATTTTGATGTGGAGGTCTTTGCTGTCAGCACTGACACTAGTATGACTAAAATGAAGGACTATATTGGTGAAATGAATATGAATTTCATAACAGTGAATGGACCAAGAACATTTGTTGGCAATTATCAGAATTTATATGATGCATATTCAACTCCGACTATTTATATTCTGGATGAGAACAAAAAGATCATTGCCAAAAAACTTCCCGCTGGCCGGATAGAAGAATTTTTGGAAAATTACGAGAAAGCACAAAATTAAGCATCTATAATACCTCGGGCCATTCCCTTGAAAATAAAAGCATGGAATGGTAAGACCGAATACCAGTAAAGTCTTCCTGCTAATCCTTTAGGTCTGAAGGTGGCAGTTTGTACCAGGCAGGATTCGGTCTTATTTTTTTCTTTAATTTTAAATTCCAGCCAGGCTTCTCCTGGTAATTTCATCTCAGCATATAGTAACAATCTTCCTTTTTCACGGTCTGCTACCAGAACTCTCCAAAAATCAAGTGCGTCCCCGGGCTTTAGGTCTTTAGCATCTCTTCTACCCCTTCTCAACCCAACACCACCAACTATTTTATCAAGTAACCCCCTGATTTCCCATAAGAAATCACCGTAGTACCAGCCCTTAGTACCACCAATGCTAAAGACATTTTCAATTACTTGCCTTTTGGGCCTGTCGAAGGAAAACTTTCTAATGTCGTCAAAAACACCATATTGAGGCACCTTTATTCTGTCAAGAAAATCTTCACGTATATATTTATACCCTATAGTATCTTTCCAGCTACTTATTACCCTGTTTTGAGCAACTCTGTCAAGTGCTAGCGAAACAGCATTTTGGTAGGTGAGCAACTCCGAAGATATCGTTTCCTGAATTCGATTATCTTCTGCTGTTACCTCATTTTTCATTGAATCCACAAGAGATACAGCTAACTTGTAGTTAGTTGATGTTACAAAATATAACCAGTAGCTTGAAAGCCTGGGGCTCATTACCGGTAAGGTAAAAATATATCTTTTTAAGCCTCTGACTTCAGCGTAGCCTAAAAGCATCTCTTTATATGTTAAAATCTCAGGGCCACCGATATCAAAGGTCTGATCGTATACTTTCTTATTATTGGCACATTTAAGTAAATATTCAATTACGTTTCGAATTGCAATCGGCTGACATTTGGTGTTCAACCACTTGGGGGTCACCATTACAGGAAGCTTTTCAGCAAGATCTCTGATTATTTCGAATGAAGCGCTTCCTGATCCGATTATAATAGCCGCTCGTAGTACAGTTACATGACATTTACTTGATTTAAGGATCTTTTCGACTTCTAACCTGGACTTAAGGTGATTAGATAGGTTATCATCGTTGACTATTCCACTAAGATATATTAATTGTTTACAAGAGGATTTGTCAACGAATTCCTTAAATAAAGTAGCAATGTTTTGTTCGACTGTTTCAAATCCCGAACCTTTTGCCATTGCATGGATTAAGAAATATCCCACATCAAAATCCTTAGGTAGTTTTTGGTAATCTTCTTTGACCGACAAGTCACTTTCAATTACTTCTATATTTTCAAGCTCCTTTTCAGTAAAATCTTCATAATCAAATCGACGAGTATCTCGAACCGGACAAATTATTTGGTGCCCTTCTTCAATTAAGACGGGTAACAATCTTCTTCCTATATAACCTGTTGATCCTGTTAGTAGTATTTTCATTGCATATAAAACAATCGATATTGCCTGATTGTTACATTTATTAAATTATGCATAAAAAAGTGTTTCTCGAAGAAAAGATCTGCCCCGTTTGTAAAAGACCTTTTAAATGGAGAAAAAAGTGGGAAAAAAACTGGGATAACGTTAGATATTGTAGCAAAAAGTGCCGTAGAAATAAATGAAAATGAGTCGTAAAGCAATTTATTGGTTCCAATCCGATCTGAGAATTCATGATCAGCCTGTGCTAAGCAATCTTAATCGATCTTTTGATGAGCTTTTATGTCTTTACATAATTCCTGATAAATGGTTTAATAATCCTTTTGGACTTGATTTCAACAGGTTTGGCAAATATAGAATGAAGTTTTTGAATGAAACTTTAGTTGACCTTGATCAGTCTTTAAAGAAATTAGGTCAGAAACTCGCTGTGCTAAAAGGGAATCCGGCTGAAATAATTTCAAATATATTTCATGAACATAGTATTGATCAGGTTTTTACCCAGGCTCAATATGCATCTGAAGAACGCGATGACAATATCAGGCTTGAAGAATTGATAGGAAATAAAAATTTAAAAACTCATCAATCCCTGGTGATGACAAATCCTCAATCTTTACCTTTTGAATTGGATTCATTACCATTTGGATTTACTTCCTTTCGAAAAAAAATTGAAAAAGTTTATTCTGTCGCAGACTCTTACGATGATGTAAAGGAATTGCCTCCGGTAATAAGTTCTTTTGAGTTTGAAAAATGGCCCGAAGAATTAATTTTAAAAAATGTGGATCCCGATATTCCTGAAAAAACAGCTTTTCCCTTCAAGGGAGGAGAGAGTTCCGCTCTGGAGAGAATGAAAAACTATATTTGGAACAATCAGCAAATACTAAGTTATAAATCAACGCGAAATGGACTCGTGGGAACAGAATACAGTAGTAAATTCTCCCCATGGTTAGCCAATGGCTCATTATCTGCCAGGAGGGTATATCAGGAAGTAAAAAAGTTCGAAAATGAAGTAAAGAGTAATAACAGCACTTATTGGTTGATTTTTGAGCTGTTATGGCGTGACTTCTTTCATTATCAAGCACTTAAGTATGGTGATGATTTTTTTAAAGAAGGAGGAATAAAACAAAGAAAAAAAGAATGGCAGTACGATAAAGACCTATTCGATAGATGGCGTAGTGGGCGAACAGGCGTAGATTTTATCGATGCCAATATGGTGGAGTTAAAAGAAACAGGGTTTATGAGTAACCGTGGTAGACAAAACGTAGCTTCCTGGCTTGCTCATGATTATAAAATTGATTGGCGTTGGGGTGCTTATTGGTTTGAGCATTGCCTGATTGATTATGATCCGTGTTCTAATTATGGAAATTGGATGTATGTGTCCGGAGTAGGAAATGATTCAGTTACTGACCGAAGGTTCAACCCTGAGTTACAGGCTGAAAAATACGATGAGGGGGTCAGTTTGTAAAGCTATGGCTAAATTAAATATTCCTGATTTTGGTAGTTTACCGAAGATCGCCGGTGTTGATTACGGTAGTAATCTTTCGGGAAATACAGTTATGTGCCTAAATGAAAACAATAATTTAAGCTTATACTATAGCGTTAAAGGTCGTAATACGGATGTTTGGCTCTATGATTTAATCAATGAAAAGAAACCATCTGTTTTAGGTATTGATTCACCACTGTCGTTGCCGGGAGTTTATACCAATAATGAATTCGATGATTATTTTTATAGAAAATGTGATAGGGAGCTACAAGCAATGTCTCCTATGTTTATTGGAGGACTAACCGCACGTTCAATTAAACTAAAGACTCTCTTGGAAAAAACAGTTAATGGCATTTATGAAGTTTATCCCTCTGGGCATTTAAGGAATAATGATATTCCGGTTTTAAAGAGAAATCACACAAAAGAAGAATTTAAAGATTACTTACAATCCTTAAATGTAAAGAGTCATGATATAAAGAGTTCCCATGCTTTTGATGCAATGATCGCATGGATAATTACTGCCAACATTTATTTAGGTAATGCAAAAGCAATAGGTGATATAAAGGAAGGATTAATATATGTCTAGTAAAAAGTTTAAGCGTCTTGCGATTATTGCAGGAGATAGTTTATTTGACCACGATTATGATATACTTACCGGAAACGATCCTACCCTGTTTTTCATGGCTGAGGATTATGATCTCTGCACTCATTTTAAATATCATAAGCAAAAAATAATCTACTTTCTCTCAGCAATGAGA
Organism: Mangrovivirga cuniculi; assembly: GCF_005166025.1. Taxonomy (NCBI): domain Bacteria; kingdom Pseudomonadati; phylum Bacteroidota; class Cytophagia; order Cytophagales; family Mangrovivirgaceae; genus Mangrovivirga; species Mangrovivirga cuniculi. The sequence goes on along the minus strand of NZ_CP028923.1, from coordinate 381,007 downwards.
AATCACCGGGATGAGCTTAAATCTAAGCACAAGGATATTGTTTATTATGAATTAAATGAATCTAATCAAAGCCTTTCATTTACCGAAAAATTAACCGAGACGATTGAAAAACATCCTTCTATCGAAACTATTGTTTCATATGAGATATCAGACAAGTTTTTTGAAAAATCAATAAAAGGATATTGTAATAGCAAACAACTCAATTTTGAGGCTGTTCCTTCACCTAAGTTTTTATTTTCAAGAGACGACTTTAAGAATTGGCTTGATGATAATGAGTCAATTCGAATGCAAAACTATTATATAGAGAAAAGAAAGCAATTGAATATCCTGGTTGAAGAAGGAAGCCCACGTGGAAATAAATGGAGTTTTGATGCTGAAAACAGAAAAAAAATACCTAAAGGATTAGAAATTCCGGAGAGGACGGGATTTGAGGAATCAAAGCATGTAAATGAGGTTCTGAAATTGATTGAAAGAATATTCAATAAACATCCTGGAGAAACAGAGGCATTCAAATGGGCAGTGACCAGAAGGTCAGCGTTAAAGGTTATGAACACCTTTGTCGATGAAAAACTCGATAAGTTTGGGCCATATCAGGATGCAATTATTTCAGACGATTCATTTTTATTTCACTCTACCCTTTCTCCATATTTGAATAGTGGCCTAATAACCCCCGAAGAAGTACTTGATGCTGTTTTAGATAAAGTGGACGACGCTAAATTTTCCAGTATAGAAGGATTTGTAAGACAAATTATTGGCTGGCGCGAATTTATGCGTGGAATGTATCAGCATAAAGAAATGAATAAAAACTTTTGGGGCCATAAGGGCAAACTAAAAAAATGCTGGTATGATGGAACCACAGGGATAGATCCGATCGATGATTGTATTAAGAAGGTTAATAAGCACGCCTATTTACATCACATTGAGAGATTGATGATCATGGGAAATATCATGTTGTTATCAGAGGTAGATCCGGATGAATGCTATCGATGGTTTATGGAAATGTTTATCGATTCGGCAGATTGGGTTATGGCAGGTAATGTTTACAGTATGAGTCAATTTGCTGATGGCGGTCTTTTCGCAACAAAACCTTATATAAGTGGTTCAAATTATATTAAAAAAATGTCTGACTACGGGAAAGCCGATTGGAATAAAACTGTCGATGGATTGTATTGGAGATTTATAGATAAACACAGAGAGTTTTTTTCTTCAAACCCGCGGTTAAGTATGATGGTTTCTATGCTTGATAAGAAATCTGATCAGGATAAAAAGATACTATTTAATGCAGCTGAGGAGTTTATCAAAGATACTACTTACTAACTGACACGGTGTCTTTTACACGCTCATAGGGTATAGATGATTTATCCCAATTAATAACAAGACCTTCTGCTATATTCATGGTTTTTTCTTTTCCATATAATATATCGCATAAATAAAGAGCCGCTTCATAGCTTTTAATTCCACCGACGGAAGTAATCAGATTTCCATCATGAACAAAACTTACGCTATCTAGACACGAAATTGAAGGGTATCTTTTTCTAAATAGATTAATGTCAGATGGAAAGGTAGTGACTGTTTTTCCATCCAAAACACCGGCCTCTGCAGCTAAAAATGCTCCATCACAAAGAGTTAAAGTATAATCAGCTGACTCAGATTGTCTTTTGAGATAATTCAGAACTTCTTTACTGGCACTATTTTCATTAAGGTGATTGGATGAAGAAGGTATGACCAATATATCTGGCTTATCTGTATTATTTCCAAAATATTTATCCGGAATTATTTTCAACCCTTCGAATGTTTCCAAAGTTCCTTCTTTTTCTCCGACCACCGTTACTTTCATCACAGGGTTAGTATGATAAATTGTATGTTGAAAAATATCCATAGGGGCAATGAGCTCCGTATTGAATGTTTTATCAGATAAAAATATTTCAACATATAAAGTGTCTTTTGAAATGTCTGCAGATTCTAACTTATTTGATGAGCCTGAAGAAGAGTCGCTGTTTCCACAAGAAAATAATATTAAAGCAATAAGCAGCGATGCCAAATTTTTCATATCTTTTGATCTAAATTCTTTTTATAATTATGGCAAACCCAATAGTTGAATTTTTAAATACCCAAATTGGAAATACGATAGAAAATACTCCAAGTGAAGTTTCAAACTGGCTTAAAGGTAAACTGATTTCTGCAGAATTAGGGAAAATATCAGTTAGTTTTAAAGTAAGAAAAGAAATGATGAACCCAGCAGGAGTATTACATGGCGGAATGGCAAGTTTGATTGCAGACGATATGATGGGGTTATGTCTATTTACTTTAAATAAAGAGCATTTCTATACATCTGTAAACCTGACGATTGACTTTTTAAAGCCAGCATTTCTTGATGATGAAATAGTTGCTGAAACAGAGGTGATAAAAGATGGAAGAAAGATAACCCATTGTGTTTGTAAGCTTAAACGCGATGATGTGGTTATTGCATATTCAACCTCCAACCTCATGGCAACTTCCAAAACTAATTCATTTAGTCAGTAAATATCAAAAAACTTACACAGATAGGTTGTGCCTGGATTTTGGTTGTTACGCCAAATATTATTTGGATACTTTTGCGAGTTGATTAGTGTGTGAATGAATATTTGGAAGTACATATCAAAGTTTGGATTAAGACCAGATCTTTCCAAAGAAAACAAAAGAAAAACAATCATTCTTAACCAGGTGTCAATGTTGGCGATAGCTATTTTTACGCCAGTTTCTTGTTTTCTGTGGTTAGCCGGGTTTGAAGAATTGTCATTTACCATAATGTTAATTATGGGTCTGGCATTTATAATTCTATTTTTTTCATGGCTGGGAATGAGAATCGTGAGCCGATGGATAGCGATTATTTTGTATCCGGTCATTCCATTGGGAATATTTGTTCTTTTCGGGTCTCAGGTAACAGCGGAATTTATATTTTTCTTTTTAATACTAATACCTGTAATTATTCTTGAATCTCTTTCTGAAAGGGTATTAGCGTATATATATTTTGTCTCTGTATTACTTCTGGGATATTTCTATATAAGTTATAATCTTCCATTTTTTACCCTTTCTTCAATGGAGATATGGATAGCTAATGTCCTTACTTTTATTGGCTCTACTCTTTTTGTTTTCTTTTTAACTACCTTTTATCAAAAATCTACCCGGTATTATGAAGAAAAAAACGGTGAGTTAATAAGCCAATTAGAGCAAAGAAGTGAAGATCTGGAAGATTATTCTGAAATGATCCAATCTCAAAATGATGCATTTATCGAGCTGAATTATAAACTTCAAAAAAGAAATGGAGAACTTATTAAAGCTGTAAATGAAAGAGATCATGTTGTAAAAGTTGTCGCTCATGATCTTAAGTCTCCTATTGGAAGAATAGGTGGATTACTTTCCCTGCTAAAAACATCAGATAATAAAGAAGAAACCAAAGAATACCTTTCTATTCTTGAGGAGGTTTCTAAAGAAGCGTCTGTTTTAATAGACGATGTTCTTACTCTTGATGAAGATAAAAGACTTGAAAGTGAGATCATAGATGCGAACCAGATGATGCTTAAGTTTATATCGTCTACTTCCTATCAGGCCAGATTGAAGAATATTGATATAAACTATCAGAACGATTCGACTAATAACATTATTAAATCTGATAATGTTATGATCAATAGAATCATTGATAATATTTTGTCTAATGCTATTAAATACTCTCCGAAGAGTTCCTCTGTTAATATCGTTATGGAGGATGATAAAGATTATCTTATTCTTAAAATAAAAGATAGCGGGCCCGGTTTTTCTGAAGAAGACAAAAAGAATATGTTCAAGAAATATAAAAAGCTGAGTGCCAAACCTACTGGAGGGGAAAGTAGTTTTGGTTTAGGTTTATCAATAGTAAAAAAATTATGTGATGATCTTAGCATTGAAATTTCAGTTTCAAATAATTCGGAGAAAGCCGGAGCTACATTTAAGCTGAAAATACCCAGAAAATTAACGCAGACAACAGATCTCAGCATGTCTGCATAATTGATATTCATTCAATAAATTAAGAAGGAAGTGTATATTTACACTTCCTTTTTGTTTATTTATACCTGGATGAAATATATCAAGTCTCTCATATTTCTACTTTTTTTAGTATTCGCCTTTCAAAAGGGGTATTGCCAAATTGATAACAATGCCTTTTTAAGAAATGAACCGGACTCGGTTGTTAGTAAAACTTACCTTGAAATTAATGCGACAGGATACTTTAAAAATAATGAATATTTTAATGATATAGCCGAAGGTTATACTCTCTTCGGTTATAATTTATTTTTAAAAGGGGGATATCATTTTAATGAAAACTTAAATTTCGAAGCAGGAGGCTTTTTTAGGTGGGATTTTGGAAATGATGAATTCAGAACTATTTTACCATATTTGAGGATTAATTATCAATCAGGAAAAAACAGAGTTATTTTTGGAAATATTAATGGTTGGTTAGCACATGATTATATTGAACCGCTCTATGAATTTGAAAACTTTATGACTAATGATTCCGAGTTAGGGATTCAATATTTACGAAAGGGAAATTGGTACGATCTTGATGTTTGGGTTGACTGGCAGAATATGATCTATCCGTTAGATTCAGCTAAAGAAGAAATCGCCGGAGGACTTGTTTTTGATGGAAGACTTATAAACAGGAATCGCTTTCAATTGAGCATACCTTTGCAATTTAAAGTTTATCATCGTGGAGGTCAGATCGATATAAGTAATGCATCATTAATTACCAGGACAAATATTGCCTTTGGTCTAAAAACAAAATGGTTGATTTCTGAGGCTGCAGTTTTTAAGGAAATTGAAACCTCTGTATACTACACTACATTTAACGATAACTCAGGCACAGAATTACTTCCTTTTAATAGTGGTTCAGGACTACTTTTAAATGCATCATTTAAATCAAACAATTTTGGGCAATTCTTACTTTCATACTGGAAAGGAAACAAATTTTATTCCTACCAGGGAGGCAGATTATATCAGTCTTTAGCTACTGAATATGGCACACCGGGATATACTGAGGATCGTAACATTATTTTCTTAAGGTATGGATATGATCTAAAAATAGCTAATAACAGTTATTTAACTTTAAGAGGAGAACCGTTTTATGATCTGAATAATGAATCGATAGAATATTCATTTGCAATGTATTTTAATTTAAACCTGAACTATCCAATAACTAAAAATTAATAAGACTCTTTATGAAAACCCCGTATTCCATTTTAATTGCTGTTATTATAATATTTGCCTCTTGTGAGGATAATAAGGAGAAAAAATCTTCGACAAAAAGTGATAGTGTCGATAGTGCTTTCTATAATCCCCCTGCCCCGGGTTTCAATATGGCTGAATCTGATGAAAAAGCCATATCTATTGCTGATAGCGTAATGATGGCAATGGGTGGCAGAAAGGCATATGATAATACACGATTTATTGGGTTTGATTTTTTTGGATTCAGAAAGGTTTGGTGGGATAAGTTTGCGGATTCAGCAATCATTAAACTTAATAAAAAAGATCTAAAAATTCTCGTGGATCTGGATACCAAAAATGGTTCTGTATGGAAGGATGGAGAACAACTTCAAAATCCGGATTCTGTAAAGCATTATTCAAACTATGGATATGAAGCCTGGGTAAATGACACTTACTGGCTTTTAATGCCTTATAAACTTAAGGATTCAGGGGTAACTTTAAAGTACCTCAGAGAAGACACAACAAAAGAGGGGCCTGCTCATGTGCTACAACTAACTTTTAATTCCGTAGGGGTGACTCCAGATAATAAATATGAAGTTTTTATTGACCATTCGGACAATCTTGTTAGAAAATGGTCGTACTTTTCAAATGCTACTGATACAGTTCCGGGAATGGTTACTCCCTGGAATGATTATCAAAATTATAACGGTCTTTTACTTTCCTCAGACAGAGGAAGCAGAAATATAACAGATATTGTGGTTACAAATAATCTAAGTGAAACGCCATTTTCTGAATATTATCAACATGATTCAAACTGATAAACTAAAATTTACTTATAAAGACGGTCCTGAATTTTCTTTTCCTGATATTAAGGTTCCAAGTAAAGAAAACTTACTGATAACCGGAAACAGTGGTGTCGGTAAAACAACTCTACTTCATTTGCTTGCAGGAATCAGAAGGCCTGTATCTGGTAAGGTTGAAATCAATGATACCTCATTATATGACCTAAAACCTTCTGAGTTGGATTCCTTTCGAGGTAATAATATCGGAGTTGTTTTTCAGCAACCTCATTTTGTATCTGGCTTGTCTGCTCTTGAAAATATTGAGATTGCAATAAAGAAAGGTGTTGCTAACAAAAGTAGTCACATAAATAAATTGGTCAAGAGACTTGGAATAGAAAACAGAGCAAGCTATAAAACAAATAATCTGAGTTTAGGAGAAAAGCAAAGACTAGGAATTGCCAGGGCTATAGTAAATAAACCCCAGGTATTATATGCTGATGAACCAACTGCCAGTTTAGACGATAACAATGCAAGTATAGTAATGGAATTATTACTTGAGGAGGCAGAAATTAATAATTCTCAATTGGTTTGTATTACTCATGACCAGAGAGTTAAGAAGTATTTTAAAAATGAAATAGATCTATGAACGATTTTTATATAAGTTTTAAAAGCGTTCTTTCTAAACCCTGGTACAGTTTAATGAGCATCCTGTTGGTAGCAACTGGTACCGGGATTATATCATTACTTTTTTTAATAGATAACGATCTGCAAAAAAAGTTTTACGGAGACATAAAAGGTATTCAAATGGTTGTAGGAGCTAAGGGCAGTCCCTTACAATTGATATTATCAGCAGTATATCAGGCAGATAATCCCACAGGAAATATTAAAGCTTCAGAAATCAAACCTTTTACCAGGCATCCATTGGTAAAAAAATCGATACCGCTTGCTTATGGAGATTCATATAAAGGAACAAGGATAGTGGGTACTGATACTTCGTATTTGAATTTATATGAAGTTGAACTTGCTAACGGAAAGGTGTTTGATGAAACAATGGAAGTAGTCGTGGGTGCCCAGGCTGCCAAAAAGCATAATTTGACTGTTGGGTTAAAGATAAAGTCTCAGCATGGTCAGGCTATGGAGGCAGAGCAGCATCAACATCCATTTATAGTTAAAGGTATTTTGAAGCCTACAGGAACTGTTGTTGACCGGTTGATCATCACTCCCTATCAAAGTTTATGGGAGGTTCATGACATTGAAGGAGAAGGTGATTTTACTGCCTATCTTTTACAATTTAAAAACCCTATGGGACAACTCATGCTTAGCAAGATGATTAATAATAACACATCCATGCAGGCAGCTTTACCTTCTATTGAAATAGATCGGCTAATGACTCTTCTGGGTACAGGATATGATACCCTGAAAATATTAGCCTATGGTATTATGGCTCTTTCCGGGTTTGCTGTTTTCATAACCCTTTTCACTTCTCTTGATCAGAAAAAATATGACCTATCGGTAATGCGGGTTTTAGGCTATTCTAAAGCAAGAGTCTTGTTCCAGGTAATCATTGAGTCATGCATCTTATGTCTGGCAGGGATTTTGATTGGCTTAATATTGAGCAGGATGATAATCTATTTTATATCCCATATTAAAGAAAGTGAATGGTTGACTGGTAGTATGTATGATACTCGTGAACTAATTTTGTTTCCGGTAGTAATTCTTTTAGGAATAATAGCCGCTTTAATTCCTGCTTACAAATTATATAAAACAGATATAGCTCAAGTTTTAAGTGATGAAAAATAAGATACTCATATTTTTAATAACTATAATTCCGGTTTTCGGTCAGACAAAAATTGATTGGAGTACTCTGGCTGATGTTCAATTCAATCAAACTTATGATAATCAATTAGAAACATATTTTACTGAACCTACCTTTGGGCCAAAAGTAAAAGCAATTGACGGAAAAGAAATTATTATAGAAGGATATGTTATCCCAATGGATGTCGAAAAAGGAGAATTTGTATTGTCCAAAAACCCTTTTGCAAATTGTTTCTTTTGTGGAAATGCAGGGCCTGAAACTGTGATGGAGTTAAATCTAAAACCCGGACATAAAAAATTCAAAACCGATGATTATGTAGTATTTAAAGGAAAGTTCAGGCTTAATAAATCTGACATTTATCACCTGAACTATATCCTTGATGATGCTGATGTAGTTGATTAAGGAGCGTTTGTTCCAATATTGGTATAAGCCAAAATTTCTTTTCTCAGATCCCCGTCGTTTGGGTGAACTTTAATACTTCCATCAAATGTCAGGAATCTATCATAGCTCATTGAGGAATCATCCGTAAGATTTTGAAGTTCAGTTACGGAAATTCCTGTCGTACCATCGATTGGGGTTAGCATAGCTGCCATTTCTCCATCACCATCCCAGGTGCCAAAATGTAAATGTGCAGGGTGAACCATACCTTCAACACCTCCCTCGAGCTTTATTGTTATTTTGACTCCATTACTAATTTGTTGTACATTCACTGTGCCTCCTGTATTGTAATTAGTGCCGGAAATTAAGGTGTAGTTTATTGACCTGTTTTCATCATCTTTTTCACACGAAGAAAAAGTCACAGCTAAACAAAGGAGAAGTACAAAGGATAATATTTTGGTTTTCATTTTATAAAAATTGAGAATTAAGATTTAATTGATTTTATATAAACGTAAAAATTATTACGCTACATATTAATAATTTATTAAAAATAAAGTTAAAAATTGATCTTTGCTTGCATTGATTGAGTTACATTATTGTTCCTGTCTTAAATTAGGCCTAATTTTGCCCCATGAAAAAAGTTAAGCATCTCTATAACAGGGTAAACAGGGAAGAGTTAAAATCTCGTGTTTACAGTGATGATAAAACGACAAGAGTTACTTTGTCATTTTACAAATACCATCATATTTCAAATCCTGAAGAATTCAGAGATATGCTTTATGCAGAATGGGATGAGATGGGTGTATTAGGTAGAACATATGTTTCCTGGGAAGGAATCAATGCCCAGATAAGTGTACCTAAAGAAAACTTTGAGCAATTTAAAAAGGAGCTTTATTCGATAGAATGGCTAAATAATGTTCGCTTGAACATTGCGGTCGAGGCTGAAGCGCCATCTTTTTATAAATTGACAATAAAAGTAAGAGACAAAATAGTCGCTGACGGTTTAAATGATGAGACCTTTGACGTTACCAATAAAGGAGTTCATCTAAGTGCCGCTGAATTTAACAGGCTTGCAGAGGATCCTAACACCATTATAGTTGATATGCGAAATCACTATGAGGCTGAGGTAGGTCATTTTAAAAATGCCTTAACTCCGGATGTGGATACTTTCAGGGAAGCACTAAATGTAGTCGAAGAAGAGTTAAAGGAGCATAAAGAAAAAAACATTTTAATGTATTGCACCGGAGGAATCAGGTGTGAAAAAGCAAGTGCTTATTATAAACACAAGGGATTTAAAAATGTCTACCAATTAAATGGCGGTATTATTGAATATGCTCGTCAGGTTAAAGAAGAAGGGCTGGAGAATAAGTATATTGGTAAGAATTTTGTTTTTGATGACCGTCTTGGAGAAAGAATCAGTGATGATATAATTGCAGTTTGTCATCAGTGTGGAGAACCATGTGATGACCACACAAATTGTGCAAATGACGGTTGCCATATTTTATTTATTCAGTGCAGTAATTGTAAGGAAAAATATGAAGGCTGTTGTTCAGAAGAATGTAAAGAGGTTTTACAGTGGGATGAAGAAGAAAGGCAAGAGTGGAGGAAGAATAACCCGGTCAGAACAGGAGATAAATACGTTAAAGGAAGATCTGAAAAGCTCAAATATAAAAAACCACTTAATAGCACTTTAAAAAGCTGACCTAAACATGAAAAAATTTGCTGTAGGGATTGACATCGGGGGAACCTATACCAAGCTAGGGCTTGTTGATCAAAAAGGTAACTGTCCGGTGCAATCTAAATTGCCAACCAAAGGCCATTCCGATATAGACGATTACCTGAAAAAGGTAAAAACCGAAGTAGATAAATTAGTAGACGAAATCGGTGAGTGCGAATTAATCGGAATAGGTATTGGGGTTCCTAATGGTAATTATTATAGAGGGACGATAGAGCATGCAGCAAATTTAGAATGGAAAGGTGTTGTGCCGTTGATAGATAAACTAAAACCCATATTTCCAAACATTCCAGCTATACTCACAAATGATGCCAACGCAAGTGCCTTTGGCGAAGGAATTTTTGGTGCAGCAAAGGGAGTATCCGAATTTATAACTATTACACTCGGCACAGGTCTTGGTTCCGGGATAGTTATTAATAATAAACTGGTCTATGGAAACAATGGATTCGCGGGAGAACTTGGTCACACAAGAGCAATAGATAATGGAAGAGAGTGTGGTTGCGGTAAAAAGGGATGCCTGGAAACCTATTGCTCCTCTACCGGCCTTAAAAGAACCCTGCTTGAGATGCTTGCGGTAAAAAAAGCACATAGTAAATTCAGAGATCTTGGAATTAATGATTTTCACGGGGAAGAAATAACCGAGGAAGCATTAAAAGGGGATGAAGTAGCTAAAGCAGCCTTTGAGAAAACAGGTTATATTTTAGGTAGATCACTTGCTGATTTTGTGGCTTTTTCAGAACCAAAAGCTATTTATCTGGCAGGAGGACTAGTTAGTAGCGGAGACCTTTTATTTGAACCGACCAGAAAAAGTTTCGAAGAACACCTTATGACAATCTATAAAGGGAAGGTCGAAATTTTGCCAAGTGGACTAATGGATATGAATGCAGCAATCCTGGGTGCGGCTGCCTTAATTTGGAATGAATATCAATAATTGTTATATTACGTCCTTTTAACAGGAAATTTAATTTTTTCAACTGCAGCCAACAAATGAAAAAAATTAAGTACTACTATGATCCTGAAACTTGCAAATATGAAAAAGTAAGGGTCCGTAAGTCAGATGTTGTTTATAACATCCTGGGTTTTTTTATCTTATCAGTTATTTCAGGTGCTTTAATGCTCTTTGGTTATAATGCCATTTTCGATTCTCCAGAAGAAATTATCTTAAAAGAAAGAGTATCTGAGCTCGAAACTCATTTCGATTTATATCAGTCTAAACTTGATACCCTTGATCATGTGATCTCATCTTTAGAGAGAAATGATGATGAAATATACAGGACAATTATGGGGGTCGATCCTTTACCAGAAGATTATCGAATCGCTGGTGTTGGTGGTTCAGAAAGATATAAAAATTTAAAAAGTGATCACCTTCAATATTCGGAAGTTTATATCAATTTGTCAAGGCGAATCGACAAGCTTAAACGCCGTGCAATGGTTCAGGAAGCTTCTCATGGAGAATTATTAAAATCTGCAATCAGCGCTGAAGAAAAGCTAAAAAGTATGCCTGCTATCCAGCCTTTAGATAAAGACAAATATTATTTAGCGTCAGGATACGGTACCCGAATTGATCCACATTACGGAACAAGAAGAGGTCATGATGGCATAGACATGGCGGCTCCAATAGGAACTCCAGTATATGCTACTGGTAATGGAAAAGTCGTGAAAGTAAGAACCAATGCCTGGGGTTATGGAAAAGAAATTATAATCGATCATGGCTTTGGATATAAAACCAGATATGCCCATTTGAATAAATTTTTAGTAAAAAAGGGTGATACGGTGGTCCGAGGACAACAAATTGCCGAAGTTGGTAATACCGGCAAATCAACAGGCCCTCATTTACATTACGAAGTTCTCAAGGGATCAAAGGGTAGACCACTAAACCCTGTTCACTTTTTCTTACAAGATATCACCCCGGAAGAATATGCAGATATTTTAAAGAAAGGGAAAGAGGTTAATAAAACGATGGGATTGTAATTGAAGTAGTGAGTTTAAAATATTTAAAAAGCCGGTATAGCCGGCTTTTTTATTTTTCCTGAACTTCTTTCTTCGAATCTTCGACTGATTTTTCTTTGGCAGAATTTAGATAGCCATAAAAGTAAAGTGTATGGCTGGTGACGGTGAAATCAAAAGTGTCTTCTACTAGTTTTTGAATTGCCTGGATCCTCGGGTCACAAAATTCAAATATTTGATTTGTTTTAGTGCAAATCACATGATCATGCTGCCTATAGGCATGTGACTTTTCATAGAGTGAAAGGTTTTTGCCAAACTGATGTTTTGTAACCAGGCTGCACTCAAGTAAAAGATCGAGAGTATTGTAAACCGTAGCACGACTCACTCTGTAATTTTTATTTTTCATGTTGATATACAAAGACTCAACATCAAAGTGGCCTTCATTGCTATAAATCTCTTCTAGAATAGCAAATCGTTCAGGTGTTTTACGCAGCTTTTTCTCTTCGAGAAAGCTGGTAAAAATATTCTTTATTTCTTCGTGCTTTTCCGGTGATAGTCCTTTGTTTCCCATATTTAAATTTATTCGCGATGTAACGCGACTGTAATAAAGTCAAAAATTGATATTTTTATTAATCTTTGCAAGTCTTATGCTCAATTGATGTAACGTTTTTATCTCTTTAAGGGTTTAACCATTTAGTATGAAGGTTATTAACTTAATTTTTTCGAAATTTTTTATAGGGTTAACCTATATATACAAAGGGATGATCTCTCCGTTTATTCCCGGTGCCTGTAGATATAGCCCAAGCTGTAGCACTTATATGGTTAAATCTGTTCAGGTGCATGGGCCGTGGAAAGGATTATGGCTGGGATTAAAACGCATTTCCAGATGTCATCCGTGGGGAGGGAGCGGCCATGATCCTGTGCCACCCAAAAACGATTAAACGATTAGCTGTTAGTTCTTTTGCTTCAAATCGTATTTTTTGGGTGCGTAAAGAAACCCAAATGCTTCGCAATCTTCCTTAGTTCTCTTTTCATGATGCACATAATGTGCATGAATCATTCTTCTAAGATAATTGTTTTTAACTCGATATCGGAATTTTATTCTCTGATGAACTAATATGTCGTGAAACAGGACATAGAAAATCCCATATGCCGTAATTCCGATAGCAAAATAAATCAATATATGAAATTGAGGAAACTCAGATCCAATTACGAAAAGTAAAATTGCCGGAATGCTAAAGACTAAAGCAAAAAGGTCATTTCTCTCAAGAGCATGGTTATGATAAGAATGGTGCGACTTATGCCAGGACCACAAAAATCCATGCATCACATATTTATGCGTAAACCAGGCTACACCTTCCATGAATAAAAAAGTGCCAACGACAATGAAAGATTTAAATATAATATCCCACATACCTCCTAAATGTTTAATAGCAAATTAAATAACTCTTAGTTGATATTTAAAATAAGTGCTGCCTAAAAGTACTAATTTAGTGAAGTTTGGAATTCTAACCCTGTTTTCAAGAATAAGATGAGGAGGGCATTTTTTTATTTTATTGAAGAGCTTTCTATAATATAAATATGCTAAATAAACCCCTGCACGGGCTCCATCTGGAAGATTAATTATTCCCTCCAGCGCATGATCAAAATCCTTTTCGATATCCTTTTCGATTTCGCATTTTTCATCTTGTGAAAAGGAGTTGAAATCAACCTCGGGAAAATAGACTCTTCCTCTTTCTTCAAAATCAGATTTCAGGTCACGAAGGAAGTTTACCTTTTGAAATGCAGAACCAAGACTCATTGCATGAGGCTTTAATTTTTCATATTCTGAATTATTCCCTTCACAAAAAACACGTAAACACATTAGGCCTACTACTTCAGCACTGCCATAAATATATTCTCCATAAGCAGAATCATTATATGTAGAAGCATAAATATCCATTCTCATACTTTTCAGGAATGCTTCAATGAGTTCCTTTTCAATTGAATATTCATTTACTACTAATTGAAAACTGTGAAGCACAGGATTCATGCTGAATTTTTCCTCGATTGCTTTGTAAGTGTTTTCTTCAAAAAGATTTAGTGTCTTTTCTTTATCCAGATGATGAAAGGTATCAACTATCTCGTCTGCATATCTTACGAAGCCATAAATACCGAAAATGGGGTTGTGATACCTTTTGCTCAGCGTTTTGATGCCAAGAGTAAAAGAAGTGCTGTATAGTTCAGTTATTCTTTTACTACACTCAAATGCTGATTTATGGAAAAGTTCAATCATAGAGCTGAATATTTATGCTAACTGTCCGGACTTATATTTAATTATTTCTGAAGCTACAATTTCTCCTGAAATTAAGCTTGGTGGTACACCGGGTCCCGGGACAGTAAGTTGTCCTGTATATAACAGGTTTGTTAGTTTATTGTTTTTCATTTTCGGTTTGAGGATAGCTGTCTGATCTAAAGTGTTTGCCAGCCCATAGGCATTTCCTTTATAGGCGTGATAATCAGAAATGAAGTTATTGGCTCCATAACTGCGCTTATAAATCACGTGATCCTTAATGTTTTCTCCGCAGTGCTTCTCCAGCCTGCTCATCACTATATCATAGTACTTCTCACTAATATCGTCATTTTCTATTAATCCTGGTGCCATAGGAATCAAAATAAAAATATTTTCTTTTCCTTTTGGGGCGACAGTTGGATCTGTTTTCGAAGGAACACACGTGTAAAAGAGAGGATCCTCAGGCCATTTTACATCACCATAAATGGCCTCTGTATGTTTTTCAAAATCTGCATCAAAAAATAAATTATGATGCTCAAGATTATTTAACTTTTTGTCAACTCCAATATAAAAAAGGAGACAACTCGGAGCAAGCTTTCTTTTGTCCCAGTATTTTTCTGTGTATCTGCGATATGATTTTGGGAGTATATGTTGTTCAAAATGATGGTAGTCCGCCGAGCAAATAATATTATCCGCTTCGAAAACAGACGAAGAAGTTAATAATCCGGAAATTGTGTTGTTTGATATTTCTACGTTTTTAACCTCTTCACCAGTAAAAATTTCTACACCAAGCTCCCTGGCTAATGAAACCATTCCTTCAATTATTTTATGCATTCCGCCTTCCGGATACCAGGTTCCTAGTTTCATATCGGCGTAATTCATCATTGAATAAAGCGAAGGCGTGTTTTTGGGTAATGCACCTAAAAATAAAATAGGAAACTCCATAAGCTGGATCAATTCCTTATTATTAAAAAACTTTCGTATATGAGAACCGATAGAAGAGAAGATGTCGAGTTTTGTAGCTTTTTTGAGAAGATCAAAATCTAAAAACTCCGTAAAAGAATGTCCCGGCTTATAAACGAAATCTTTCATGCCGACTTTATACTTAATTTCTGCCTGACGCATAAATTCTTCTAAATGTTTAGAAGAGCCGGGTTCTAATTTATCAAACAGTGTTTTTAATTCACTCCATTGAGCCGGGATATCAATGTCTGAATTTTTATATATGACTTTATAACTTGGATCAAGACGAATAAGGTTATAATAGTCAGAAGGTGATTTGCCAAATGAGGAAAAGAAATGCTCAAACACATCAGGCATCCAATACCATGAAGGACCCATGTCGAAAACAAAACCTTCCTCAGAAAATTGTCTTGCTCTTCCCCCGAGCGAATCATTTTTTTCTACGATAGCTGTCTTAAATCCATCTTTGGCAAGATAACACGCTGCAGCCAGACCACTAAAACCACTACCGATTACAACGGCATCATATTTCCTTCTTTCCATTAAACCTTTTAGAAAACAATATAAGAATTAGAATTTAAGATACCTTAAACGGTTCTATAAACCTGTAACATTTCTTTTAATTCTTTTCTTGCAAGGTGAATTCTGTTTTTAACAGTTCCTATAGGTACATTTAAATGCTCAGCTATCTCATAATATTTATATCCTTTATAGTGCATCATAAAAGGAATTTTGTAATTATCATCAAGCTTTTTAATTGACCTTTTAATGTCTTTCATTTTAAAATTACCATAAGCACCATTTTCGATTGTGTGCTTGGAACTGTTGATGTAGTGATCGTTGTCAGTCTTATCTACAAAGGTTTTTTGTCTGACTTTCTTTTGGTAATTTGTAATGAAGGTGTTTTTCATAATGGTATATAACCATGCCTTGATATTGGTACCTTCTGAAAATTTTTCTCTGTTACTAAAAGCCTTCAGAACCGTTTCCTGTAATAGATCATTGGCTTCATCATTGTCTCTGGTTAGTCTGTAAGCGTATGGCTTAAGAAAAACTCTTAAACTGTTTAATCTGTATCCGAATTCTAATGCAGTCATAATGTTTAACTTTTGTGAACATCTCTTAAACAAATATACACATTGTTTAACTAATGTCAAATAAAAGTTAAACATTTGTTGGAACAATTTATGTTCTACACCTATAGTTACCTATTAAAATGAACGATAGGAGCATTTAAGGCTTATATACTTAAGCCTCAAGACTGATATTTAAAAAACTGTTTAAGGATTATAGATTAGTTACTGGCTGATTAACTAATCATGGAGATGAAATTGTCTAGTGAAGGAATGATTCTTACCTTATTTGGTAATTGTGCTTCAACATCTACTAATTGGCTTCCTGAAACCAAAACCTCGCTTTTACCGGAAATATTTACCAATTCTTCGACATACTTAGAAACGTCGTAAGGAAGATTGGATGTAGTAAAAACAGTGAAGAGAACATCTGGGGTATGCTGCTCAAAAATCGTTTTAAGATCTTCGAATGGAAGATTAGCTCCAAGATAGATCACCTTATACCCTCTTGATTTTAAAAGGTAATTAGCAAATAGAAGCATAAGTTCATGATATTCGCCTTCAGCAAGCCATAAAAGAAATGTTTTTTTATCATTCTCCGCGTAATAAGGACCTAACCTATCTATTGCGGCATATATTTTTTGAATAATAAGATTTGAAATAAAATGTTCCTGGGCGGGATTGATCGATCCTATTTGCCATAAAACACCTATTTTTTGCATAAAAGGCAATAGAACCTTTAGCATAGTCTGTTCCAAACCAATACTTTGAATAGCCTTGTTTAACTTTTCTTCGAAACCAATCTCATCCAGCTCCAGCATGGAAACCGTAAGACTATTAACTTGTGAAGAAGTGTTTTCAGGCTTTTTGACAAGGTCTTTTATTATTTCATTACGCTCATCTTTCGGCATTTCAGCTATTTTGGAAATTTTATAGCCGTGTTGATTAAGTAGAGCGATATTTAAAAGACTTTTGAGATCTTTGTCTGTATAATAGCGAATATTTGTAACTGTTCGCTGAGGATTTAATATATTATATCGTTGCTCCCAAATTCTGAGAGTATGCGCTTTTATACCACTTAACTGCTCTAAATCTTTAATCGAATATTTTACCATCTTCTACCTGCCGTTATTAAGCGATTTTATTTATATTTTGATAGTTATGAAAAGATTCAAATGATCAAATATATAAAGTATTTTTTTATCATTGAATCGTATATTTACATATTAACAAAAAAAAAGGCAAATGGTTTTATACAGTGTTACAGTTAATGTAGATAAAGATATAGAAGAGGAATGGTTGGATTGGATGAAAACCAGTCATATTCCAAAAGTCTTGAATACAGGAATGTTTAAAGAGTATAAAATGTTCAGACTTTTAAATGAAGAAAGTGGCGTTGAAGGCACAACTTTTTCTATTCAATATTTTGCTGAGGATATAAATAAAATCAACGAATACCTCGAAAACCATGCTCCGGACCTTATTAATGAGCATTATGAAAAATATAAAGATCGACATGTATCCTTCAGAACTCTGTTAGAGCAAATTGTTTAATCATGTTTTTTCAGGGAGACATATTGGTAGACCCTTCGAAAGAAACAGTTATAGAAAGTGTAAAGCCCGATTCTTCGGTAAAAAAGCTATTTCATTATATAACTGCCGGGGTTTTTTCAGAAAAAGTAGAAAAGGAATCGTTCGAAGCAATACAGTTACTTCATAAGCTGTACACAGTTCTTCAATCTGTAGAAATAGATAATATTGTCAGGCTTCAAGTAGACGGGGAGGACGCATATTTTGATAGCGAGGGATTGCAAAATGATCTAAGTACGGCTATTAATAAATTTAAAAATATCAGAGACTCTAATTCGGGAGATTTTGATGACCTGAAAATGATTCTCGAACACGCCGATAATTTTTTTAACTATTTTATTACTATTGATTATTCCTCAATCCATGAACCGGGTAAGTTCCCGATTCGTGTGAGAGTTTTTGGATTATTTAAGGAGTTTGAAGCAACCAAAACTGAAAATGCCGAACGGTTAAAATTACGTTTATCCCATATTTTTAAAAGTCAGGAATCGCATCAAATTTACTTAAATGGTAAAAGGAATCGGTTTGACGCGTTTATGAAATCTCTCAGGCTTAATCTTAAGCGCAATATTGATTCGGATGATATCAAAAGTCTTGAAACAGAATTGATGATTATTGGGTCTGGTTCGGTAAATAAAGCCGGAGATATTCCAATGACCCCATCAACTCCACTTCCGATATTTCATGGATATCACAATCTTGATAAGAAAGTTTTTTATTCTTATCAATGGACTGATCTCATTGTTGAAAAAGAATTTTGGGTTAAAGACATAATAATAATTTCCGATGACGGAAAAGAACTAGCCAGAATTGAAGAAACTCCTTTCTTTCCATCTAAGAGTATTTTGTTTGCAAATAACAACAGTTAGTCAAAATATAGTTTTACCTGATGAAAATTTTATAATATTTCATTAGGCTTTTTATCCTCTCTAAAAAATCTATACTCCCTCAGATTAATAAATTCTTAAAAAATTAGAGAAAAATTGAAAATCGTCTGTTAATATGATCAAATTATGATCTTGTAATTATCTGTTTTGTAAAATTTAAATTATTTTGTTGCGGTATTTGCATAATTATTTACAATTAATGATATTTGTAATAACCAAACGAGGTAAATATTTAAAATTTCGTTTTTACACTGTAGGGTGATGAAACTGGCAGACATACCCTCCTGTCTCGGGGGTGAAGGCTTAGGATAAATCTCGCAAGAGGCTAACCACTTCGTGGAGGTTCGACTCCTCCCTCTACAGCAACAAAGTGAAGGAAACACTTTAAAAAACCAAAGGAAGAAATGCTTCCGGATATTAAGCTACACTGTAGGGTGATGAAACAGGCAGACATGCCCTCCTGTCTCGGGGGTGAAGGCTTGGGACAAATCTCGTAAGAGACTAACCACTTCGTGGAGGTTCGACTCCTCCCTCTACAGCAATAAAGTGAAAACAACACTTTTAAATAAAACACTTTAAGGAATATTCCTTACTCATACTGTAGGGTGATGAAATTGGCAGACATGCCCTCCTGTCTCGGGGTGAAGGTTTGGGATAAATCTCGCAAGAGGCTAACCACTTCGTGGAGGTTCGACTCCTCCTCCTACAGCCAGCTATTATTAATAAAAAAGGACGCGAGGAGTGTCCACCTTTAACATAGGTCAGCGCCGAGGAGGCGCTTTTTTTATGTCCTTTTCAAAAAACCCGAGAAAAACCTCAATTCTTATTATTACGTCATTAAATTTGCAACTTATTGAAAATTAAAATTATTGCAGTGAAGTACCCTGAGTATAAACAACCTGACTATGCGAAGCTGGCAGATGAGATGCTGGCTTATTGGAAGGAAAATAAAGTGTTTGAGGCATCGGTTGATAACCGTGAAGGTGCTCCTTCATTTACTTTTTACGAAGGACCTCCTTCTGCTAACGGAACTCCCGGTATACACCACGTGATGGCCAGAACAGTAAAAGATTTGTTCTGTCGATTTAAAACGCTTAAAGGAATGCAGGTTAAGCGTAAAGGTGGTTGGGATACCCACGGATTACCTGTTGAGCTTCAGGTTGAAAAAGAATTAGGAATTACGAAAGAAGATATAGGTACGAAAATTACCGTCGAAGAATATAATGCCAGATGCCGCGAAGCGGTAATGAAATTTAAAAGTGAATGGGATGACCTTACCGAAAGGATGGGATATTGGGTTGATCTTGATGATCCGTACATCACTTTTGACCGTAAATACATGGAAACCTTGTGGCATTTGCTCAAGAAGTTTTACGATAAAGGTCTTCTTTATAAAGGATATACGATTCAACCATTTTCTCCAGCAGCAGGTACAGGTCTTAGTTCTCACGAGCTAAACCAGCCAGGCACCTATAAAATGGTGAAGGACACTTCTATTACTGCTCAGTTTAAAGTTGAGAAGAATGAGAAGTCAGAATTTTTATTCGATGGAAATGAAGATGTTTTCTTTTTAGCCTGGACAACAACTCCATGGACTTTACCTGCAAATAACTCTCTGGCTGTAGGAGAAAAAATAAGATACTCAAAAGTTAAAACGTATAACCCATATACCAATCTTCCGGTTTCATTAATCTTAGCTACCGACCGAATTTCTGCCTACTTCAATCCAAAGCATGCAGACCTTAGTCTTAAAGACTTTAAACCTGGAGATAAGAAAATACCTTATGAGGTAACAGATGAATTCACCGGTAAGGAGCTGGTTGGAATTGATTATGAACAGCTACTACCTTATATAAAACTGGAGAAGCCTGCTTTTTCTGTTTTGGAAGCAGACTATGTAACAACAGAAGATGGTACAGGTATTGTTCACCTGGCAAAATCTTTTGGTGCGGATGACTATAGGGTTTCAGTTCAAAATAACGTCGAAGGAATCTTTGTTAAGGATAAAGATGGTAAGGAGCTGCCTATCGTTGATCGCCAGGGCCGCTTTGTTGAGGAAATAACTGATTTTGCCGGAAAATATGTAAAAAATTATACCGGTGAAGATGAGTCTGATCCTGATTATAAATCAACCGACGTTTTAATTGCGATAAAATTAAAAGAAGAGAATAAAGCGTTTAAGGTAGAGAAGTACGAGCACAGTTATCCACATTGCTGGAGAACTGATAAGCCTGTTCTTTATTATCCAATGGATAGCTGGTTTATAAAAACTACTGCCTTAAAAGACAGACTGGTAGAATTAAATAAAACTATTAACTGGAAACCGGCATCAACCGGTGAAGGCAGATTTGGTAACTGGCTTGAAAACCTGGTAGACTGGAACTTGTCCAGATCAAGATACTGGGGAACTCCACTTCCGATCTGGGTTTCAGAAGATAAATCAGAAGAAAAGTGCATCGGATCTATTCAGGAACTTAGAGATGAAGTTCAGAAGTCGATCGATGCTGGCTTTATGTCTGAGCAAATAGCTGAAGATTTTGATCTACACAGACCATATGTTGACGATGTTGTATTAGTCAGTTCTACAGGACAAAAGATGTTCCGTGAGCCTGATCTAATCGACGTTTGGTTTGACAGTGGTGCCATGCCTTATGCTCAATGGCATTATCCATTTGAGAATCATGAGACATTTGATAAGAACTTCCCTGCTGATTTCATTGCAGAGGGTGTTGATCAAACTCGGGGATGGTTTTTTACTCTTCATGCAATAGCGGGATTACTATTTGATTCTGTAGCATATAAAAATGTTATTTCAAATGGTCTTGTCCTGGACAAGAACGGAAATAAGATGTCAAAGAGAGTGGGTAATGTAATCAACCCATTCGAAACACTTTCGCAATATGGTCCGGATGCTACTCGCTGGTATATGATCTCTAATGCGAATCCGTGGGATAACCTGAAATTTAACCTTGAAGGTGTTCAGGAAGTACAAAGAAGGTTCTTTGGCACTCTACATAATACATATTCTTTCTTTGCTCTTTATGCTAACCTTGATAATTACGAGTTTGCTGAAGACAAAGGAGTAATTAATGCATTGACGGAAAGTGATCGTTGGGTAATCAGTAAGTTGAATTCTCTTATCAAAGATGTTGATTCTGCATTTACAGATTATGAACCTACCAGGGCTACCAGATTAATTCAGGATTTTGTTATCGACGACCTGAGTAACTGGTATGTGCGACTTAACAGAAAACGATTCTGGAGAGGCGACCTGAATGAAGATAAAAAAGCAGCATATTATACCTTATATAAATGCTTGTTTACTATCTCAAAACTTGCATCACCTGTAGCACCTTTTTATGCAGATAAGCTTTACAGAGATTTATTAATCGCCAGCAAGGATAATGGAGAGGTAATTAGTGTACATTTAAGTGATTTTCCTGAAATAGATGAAACTCTTGTGGATAAAGAACTCGAAGAAAGAATGTATCTTGCTCAGCATATTTCATCACTTGTTCATTCTATCAGGAAGAAAAATAAGATTAAGGTTCGTCAGCCGTTACAAAAGGTAATGGTGCCGGCTTTAAATGAAAAGACTGCTCAGTACATTGCTGCTGTTGAAGATATAGTTAAGTCTGAGGTAAATGTTAAAGAGGTAGAATTACTTGATGAAGAGTCTGGTGTGATCGTAAAGCGTATCAAACCTAATTTTAGGAAATTAGGTAAAGAATATGGTCCGCTAATGAAAGATATCACCAAGGAAATTTCAAAGTTTGACCAGGATGATATTAAAACTCTGGAGCAGCAAAATGAATACCAAATCACTGTTGGAGGAGAAGAGATTAAGTTAACATTGGAAGATGTTGAAATCACTTCAGATGATATTCCAGGTTGGGCGGTAGCAAGTGAAAAAGGAGTTACAGTTGCTCTTGATATCACAATAACTGACGAATTAAGAAAAGAAGGTTTTGCCAGAGACCTGGTTAACAGGATCCAGAATCTTCGAAAAGATAAAGGCCTGGAAGTTCAGGATAAGATTAATATAATTTTTGAATCATCAGATAGCGTAGTTAAAGAAGCCGTATCTGCACATAAAGAATACATATGTTCTGAAACACAGGCGTTATCACTTGTTGAATCCGGAGTTAATGGAAACGGCGAAGAACTCCAGATTGATGATTATACTATTAAAATAAACATTGAAGTAGAAAAGTGAAATTAACAAAGTTTTACCTTCTCACGCTATTGGTCATTATTGTCGATCAGGCCAGTAAAATGTGGGTTTATCATAATATGTATCAGGGTGAAGATATCAACGTTATAGGCGATTGGTTTAAGCTACACTATACATTAAATCCGGGAATGGCTTTTGGCTGGAAAATGGATTTTGAATACGGAAAGTTAATTCTTACCACTTTCAGAATTATTGCTGTCGGAGCGATTGGGTACTACATTTACTATCTATATAAAAAGGGTGTTCACGATGGACTGTTATATGCAATCGCATTAATACTTGGAGGTGCACTGGGCAATGTGATCGATAGTACGTTCTATGGTGTTTTTTTAGAAGGAAATGTAATGTATGGAGCCCTGTTTCCATTATTTCACGGACAGGTTATTGATATGCTTTACTTTCCTATGATAAATACCACCTTTCCAGAATGGGTTCCTTATTGGGGAGGAGATAGTTTTCAGTTTTTCAGGCCTGTATTTAATATTGCCGACTCTTGTATTTTCGTCGGGGTAGTGCTAATATTTATTAATAAGAAAAGGTTCTTTAACGACTAAGGATATAAAAAAGGCTAGTTTAAATTTCAACTAGCCTTTTTAATTGTACCTGTATAGGTTTAGAAAGTAAATCGCAGATTAAATGACAGGCTTTTCAGAAGGATATTACTGTCATATGAACTTAAGTTATTATTGCTTTCATCATAAATCTCAATATTAGCATTTCTGATCTGCTGAATATTATAACCCAAGGATGGTCTTATCTTTATTTTATTCCATTTGATTGAATAACCCACATCGAAAGAGAAGTGGAGGCCTGATTCAAAGCTTTCACTAAATTTAATGGAATTTCCAAATTTAATAGATGCATCAGGAGTATTGCCTGATTTTCTCAGCTTCCCATTAAATTCGATAAAAAGAGGAGCTGTATTGTAATAGGGCTCACTAAAAGAGTAATTGCTTTTATAGCCGTCTAGCCCAAAACCAAGTCCTGTTGAGAAATAATCATTTAGTTCATATCCCAGAACAAACCTTAGTCTGGAGCCTTTCATGAAATTCTCGTGGTAGATGTCTTCTGTGTGTCGAACGTTTCCTATTCCTGATAGGTGACCTGCCTCAACAGAAAAGTTTAATTTTTTGTCATTTTCCTGTCCGAGTATATTAATTGCAGACAATAATGACATTAAAAGAAGTAATAAGGAAAATCTCATTGTATTAGTTTTGTTGATTGATTATGCAACAAATATATTTCTGAGATCTTCCTTTAAAGATAGATTACATTTAAAAACTGTTAAGGCAAATGCCAATTTTTGCTAAATAAAATGAGGGTTAGATTCAACTGCACGAACAGGATCGACTAAGGGCTTATTTGTAAAACGCGCTGTTTTTATCGCATCCACATACATTTCTTCTTTACCTGTATGATTAAATAATGCTTTAACAGAACCATCAGTGAAATTTAATTGCAATTCATATTGTTGATGCGTATGTCCTTTATTTGATGATAAGGCGAATGAATTTATTTGGACAGATTCCAATTCAGAAATATTTCTTGTAACCATTTCTGTACCTGATCTATATTTAATGAGACCAGTGGATTTGTTAATTGAAAATTTCGCTTTTGGACCAAAACTTATAAAAAGATAAATACCAACGATTAGGAATATAACCGGAGTGATTAAAACTCTCCAATTATCTAATAAATCTATAAAAGACCCACCATCACTTGAGGGTGAAAAATAATGATATAAATGAGGAACAAAATAAAATACTGGTAGACACAGAAATGCCATAATCATAGCTGTGGATTGTGTAGAGCCCTTTGTGCTTAATGTATTATTTTCAATTTGGATTCTTTTGCTTACGAAATTTATATTACTGGCATCCTGATTTCCATCCCTCTTTTTCTTATCAAACGAAAGGTCAAGGCTTTTAATGTTTTCTAAAGGTATCGTCAACCATGTTTTTTCCTCATTGTTAAGGTTTTTTGTAGAGGATCCACCAAAAATTAAAAAAGGTAATAAAACAAAAAGTGCCAATGTACCGATAATAATGCCGTAAGCTTTGCGCAATTCTTTTTCTTGCACGTTTTTAACGCCTACAAAAGTATTTCTAAAAGTTTCATTTGACTCAATCACTGTTTGGTCAATTTCACTAAGGTTCTCTTTTTCTTTTAGCTCTTTTATTTTTTTATCGTACTCTGCAATCTTTTCATCATATCCTTGGATGGATTCTTTGATAGTATCAATTCCAAAAATAGATATGTTAGTTTTTTGTAAAAGAGGGTAAATAGAAAATGCTATGCTGATAAAAACTGCAACAATTAAAAAATTCTTCATTTTTAAGGATTGTGTAAAAAATTATTGGTTTACTTTTTTAGAGATTTCTTTTATTCCATCGGTAAATGACTGCATAATTACAGTGTATTCAGACGGTGACAAATTTAGATAATTTTTATCACCATCTTCTTCTTCTTTATAATAAAATCCACTAATATTTGTAGTAACTGAAAATTTATAATCTAAAGCAGAGTTATCAAGGTTAGATATTAAAAACATCAATTCTGCTTTAGAAGAGGTCGGGTCCTTCGGGTTTAGCGATGAACTTCCTTGTGAAACACCATATATTGAACCTCGTTGTGCACTTGTTAACTTTGCCTCAATAATGTAGTCAACACCTAAAGTTTCAGAAATTCTGATTCTTGTAGACTCTTTCAGTGGAGATCGTTTTAAATCATCGTATTTTATTCCTGAAGCTAATAGTTGAAATTCTACTTCTGGAAGGTAAATCACTTCTTTTACACCCGCTTTTATAAGCTTTTCTCTAGCTGATTCATAGAAAGAAATTGCTTTGTGACCATTAACAGGAAGAGTGTTTATCAATATAATGTCAGAGCTTGTTAGGCTAAGAATTCCACTTTCCTTATTGATTTTAGTGGTTTTACAACTAGAAAAGATAATTAATAAAAATGCTGATAAGGTCAGCAATCGATTAAACCGATACATCACATTTTTTGGTTGATAGATCTGCAATTATACTATTTTGATAAAAATTATAAAAATTATACAGGGAAGAAATAAAAAACTAAATGATGGATAATTATTAAAAGGATGAGTTTGCTTGAGTTTAAATTTCTACTGATTATTTGTTATATTAGTCATCGCCAAAAATCGAAATTTTTTAAATAATAATGCAAGAGTTTCTTTCTGCTTACAGATATATTAATTGTGATCATCCTAAAGTAAAAAGTTATGCGAAAAAGATCTGTTCTGGTCTGGATTCTCCAGTAGAAAAAGCTATCGCACTTTACAATCGTATCAGAGATGATTTCCGTTATAATCCATACAAATTAAACTTTACTGAAGAGGGAATTCAATCGAGTAATTTACTCGAAAGAAATTATGGCTATTGTGTAGAAAAAGCTTCTTTATTAGTTGCAACGGCAAGAGCTGAAGGAATTCCTGCCAGAATGGGGTTTGCTAATGTTAAAAATCATATAGGCACGAGCAATCTGGAAGAAATCCTTGAAACAGATGTTTTTGTGTTTCATGGATATGCTGAGCTTTATCTCAATGAAAGATGGGTTAAGCTTACCCCGGCATTTAATAAATCATTGTGTGATTATCTTGGTGTTCCTGTACTTGAGTTTGATGGTGAAAATGATGCGTTTTTTCAACAATATGACCAGACGGGGAAGCAACTTGAGTTTTTGCATTTTTACGGGACATTTGAAGACATACCATTTAATTTAATGTTAACAGAACTCCGGTCTGCATATCCTCACCTTTCTAAATATTTTACTCAGGGAGTGGTCGATTTTCAGGAAATTCGTACTGAATTAGGTATTGCCAGTTAAAAATTTTTTTACCTCTGGATAAGTAATTTCCTAGTTTAAATGCAATAGGCCTAGTTTGCCTCAGATGTACATTTTAGTCTATTTAACTTCTTTCAATTTTACTTTTTTCTAACCGATGCTTATTGTTAATTTGGCAATCTAAAAAAATTAAAGATCTTAAATTCTTATTGTAATGGTGGACAGCATTAAATCGAGCAAAGAAGCTATCGAGCTGGAAGATAAGCATGGGGCGTATAATTATCATCCTCTTCCAGTTGTACTTTCCAAAGGTGAGGGGGTACACGTGTGGGATGTTGAAGGTAAAAAGTACTATGATTTTTTATCATCCTATAGTGCCGTAAATCAAGGTCATTGTCATCCGAAAATCGTTGGAGCTCTATCAGAGCAGGCTCAGACTATGACTCTTACTTCCCGCGCTTTTTATAATGACGTATTAGGCGTTTATGAAAAGTACATCACAGAATATTTCGGTTTTGACAAAGTATTACCGATGAATACTGGTGCTGAAGCTGTCGAAACTGCTATCAAAATTTGCAGGAAATATGCTTATGAAAGAAAAGGTATTCCGGAAAATGAGGCTAAAATAGTTATCTGTGAAAATAACTTTCATGGTCGAACTACTACCATTATTTCATTTTCAAATGATGAGGGAGCGAGAAAAAATTTCGGACCTTACACACCAGGGTTTATAAAAATTCCATTTAATGACCTGGAAGCTCTTGAAAACGTTCTTAAGAGCGATAAAAATATTTCCGGATTTTTAGTGGAACCTATTCAGGGGGAGGCAGGCGTTGTTACTCCTGATGATAACTTTATAGCTAAAGCCAAAGAAATTTGTTCTCAGAATGATGTTTTAATGATCGCTGATGAGATTCAAACAGGAATTGCGAGAACCGGTAGCCTTTTGGCTGTATGCGGAAATTGTTCTTGTGAAGGTAAATGTGAAAGACAAGAAGACACATATACTAAGCCAGACATGCTCGTTTTAGGGAAGGCAATCTCAGGTGGTGTTTATCCGGTATCTGCAGTTCTAGCTGATAACCACATTATGGAAGTGATTCAGCCAGGACAGCACGGAAGTACTTTCGGAGGTAATCCTTTAGGTTCTAAAGTGGCTATGGCTGCACTTGAAGTTGTGGTAGATGAAAACCTTTCTCAGAATGCTCGTAAGCTTGGTGAGTTGTTTAGAGAACGAATGGAAAAATTCATCGAAAAATCAGAATCAGTTAAATTAGTACGAGGAAGAGGATTATTAAATGCTATTGTAATTGATGATACACAGGAAAGTTCTACTGCCTGGGATATTTGCATGGCATTAAAAGAAAATGGCTTGTTGGCTAAACCTACTCACGGCAACATTATCAGGTTTGCTCCTCCGCTCGTGATGACAGAAGAAGAACTTCACGAATGTTGCGATATAATTGAGAAAACGATCACAGAGTTTGAAAAAACCTGGGAAAAATAAATTTTGAAACCCCGGCTTACAGGTCGGGGTTTTTTATTTTAACTTTTTTGATATTAATATCTTAATTTTGCCCAAATTAAAATTATAAGCATGTTACAGAGGCCAAGAAGAAACCGTAAGTCTGGAGCGATAAGAGAAATGGTTGAGGAGACAACCCTAACAACCAAGGACTTTATTTTCCCATTATTTTTGCTCGAAGGTTCAAATAAATCTGTTCCGGTGGAAAGTATGCCTGGGATCAATCGGTTATCTCTCGATAATATGCTTAAGGAGATTGAGACCTGCCTCGATCTTGGAGTCAAAGTATTTGATATTTTTCCGGTCGTCGATGAAAAGTATAAGGATAAAACTGGTACAGCTAGTTATGATGAGAATTTTTTCTATTTAAAAGCGCTGACTGAGATCAAA
The DNA here is from genome assembly GCF_005166025.1 of Mangrovivirga cuniculi. Taxonomy (NCBI): domain Bacteria; kingdom Pseudomonadati; phylum Bacteroidota; class Cytophagia; order Cytophagales; family Mangrovivirgaceae; genus Mangrovivirga; species Mangrovivirga cuniculi. Next base: position 352,394 of record NZ_CP028923.1, on the reverse strand, counting down.
AAGAAATTTCCTGAGGCCTGTATTATGACAGATGTTGCTCTGGATCCTTACAACGTCGATGGCCATGATGGAATTGTGGATGATAACGGTGTGATTCTGAATGATGAGACGCTCGATGTCCTGGCTCAAATGGCAGTGGCCCAGGCTGAAACCGGTATAGATATTATCGGGCCATCTGACATGATGGACGGAAGAGTTGGAGAGATCAGGGAAGCATTAGATGAATCAGGGTTCACTAACACTTCTATAATGAGCTATACAGCCAAATATGCCAGTGCTTTTTATGGCCCATTCAGGGATGCTCTTGATTCAGCTCCTAAGTCTGGAGACAAGAAAACTTATCAGATGAATCCTGCAAATAAAAGAGAAGCCTTAATTGAGGCAGAGCAGGATGAACTGGAAGGAGCTGATATGCTTATGGTCAAGCCGGCGATGACTTACCTCGATGTAATACATTTAATAAGAGAGAAAACAGAGCTTCCCGTTACAGCTTACAATGTTTCTGGTGAATATGCTATGATCAAAGCTGCAGCACAAAAAGGATGGCTGGATAACGACAGAGTAATTCTTGAGACATTATTAAGCATAAAAAGGGCAGGTGCAGATGCAATATTGACCTACTTTGCCAAAGAGGCAGCGCAGTTATTGAAAAAATAACCGATTAGTCAAAATGGTAAACCCGATATGGTGTAATTAACATATCCAGGCAGATATCAAAAGAATTAAAGTATTTTAAAGGATCTAAAGGCAGGCTAAGTGAAAGGCCTACTTTTTTTGTTTGGGGTTCTAATTTCTTAAAAAAGATATCATAAAAACCTCTTCCATATCCAATCCGATGGCCCTTTTTATCAGCTATTATTAATGGTGTAAGAACCATGTCTATTTCAGAATCTTCAACCTTAACGGAATCAACAGGTTCTGGGATTCCCCAGTGATTTTCTTTCAACACTGTAGACTTATCAAGTAGATAGGTTTTCATTGAATTGTACTTGAAATCGGATACACCAGTGGCGATTTTGCCTTCCCAGTCTCTTTTTCTAAGACCGTTTATTATTTGGTAAGTATCTATTTCCCGGTTTTTAATAATCGGCAAAAATGTATGGATGCAAGTCAAATCTGACCAGCCGGAATATTCAAAAAAGTTTTGGGCTATCGCTTCACATCTCCATTCGTATTCTGACTCTTTTAATCCCTTTCTTTTCTCTAAAAATGTACGTCTCAGAGTTTGTTTATTCATCTTCAAATAAGATGTTAAAAGTAAAGTCAAACGGGTCAAACGCCGACTTTAAATGATCAATGAATTTAGGATGATTTAAGTAGAAATTTAAGAAATTGTCATGACGTTCTTGCAATGAACCGTTAGGAAATAATTTATTCAAGAGTGATTCAAGTTGATTGAGCGTAATCTCATGTCTTTTTTCTTCGGCTTTTGAAGTCTTTTTTCAATGTTATCAATGCTTTTCATTGATTTGGCCATTTCTGACCCGACGAAGCCTTGTAAACTTTTATCTATTTCGGCTGCTTTGTCTTTTATACGGTTGAATACTTGAGCCAGATCTTTTTTCTCCTCACTAAGCTTAATTTCGTTTTCGGTAAGCTTTTCTATAAAATCCTTTTTTTGCTCTTCAAATGGAATAAATAGTTGTTTAACCCCTATTTCAAGTTTCTCGTATTTTTTAACGTTTGCTTTGTTAAGAGTCAGAGCAAAGTTTCTAGGCATCAAAACAGGAAAAAAGATGTCGTAATGATCAAAAACTAACTTTAATTGCAACCAGTAAGCAACTTCTGCCGGACCTCCAATATAAGCAAGGTTGGGTAAGATAGTTTCCTGGTATACCGGACGCATAATAACATTTGGACTAAACCTTTCCGGATGTTGTTCGATCTCTGTACTCAATTCTTCTTCTGTCCATTGAGCTTCACCGTTAACAGTTTCAAAATTGCCACTCTCGGTTTTAACTATCCTTTCCCTCAGATCATCTTTAAGGTAAAAGAAGTTAATATCCCGACTATAAACCTGTGACTTATAACCAAGGTCTGTTAGCGATGATGTTTGTTTTTCTGTAAGTTCATTACTCTTCTCCGAAAAGATATCCTCTTTTATGATAGGATTGAAAATCTTTTTTAGCTCAGGATGATCTGCGTCTATAGTAATCACTCCGTCTTTTCCAAAAAGATGATTAACAAACGAAAGGTGAGCTTTTGCGAGAGTGTCTTCTTTTTATAGAATTCAAGAAATGCTTCAATCTCATCGCCCATCCCGTTAAGATTAAGGTTATTAACCATTCCTTGAGTGGAAAATCGGCCTACTGGTCCCGTTTGGTCAGAATCCCATTTAATCTGCTTACCAAAAAGGTTAAAATGATTGATCTCTGCAAAATCATGATCTTCAGAGGCCATCCAGTAAACCGGAACGAAGTTATAGTCCGGATATGACTCTTTAAGTTTTTGCGCTAATTTATAGGTAGTGACTATTTTATAAATGAAATATAAAGGCCCGGTAAAGATATTTAGCTGATGGCCTGTAACAACTGTGAAAGTATTTTTATCGGCTAAAGAGTTGATATTATCGGTAACAGCCTGGGGAGTGTCAATAGAAGAATACTGTTCATTTAATACTTTAACCAGAGTTTGTCGATGATTATCTGAAAAAGAGCTCCTTTCATTGATCGCTTCTTTAAAACTGTCGATTTGAATGGAATAGTTGTAAAAATCTTTTAAAGCATCCTTTTCAGCTAAATAATCCAAAAAAATTGGAGAGAACGTATCGATCTCTCCAAATCCAATTTTTTCTACTTTCATCTGTATATTTCGTTACAGCAAGGAACCATACAAGTCGAATTCTGTGGCATCGTCAATAATGACATTAGCAAAATCTCCGACTCTGACATATTGATCTTTGGCATCAACAAGCACTTCATTATCGACTTCAGGTGAGTCAAACTCAGTCCTTCCGATAAAATATCCACCCTCTTTGCGATCAAATAATACTTTAAATTTCTTGCCAATTTTTTGTTCGTTGATTTCTCTGGAAATTCCTTCCTGTAAATCCATAACGATATTTGCCCTTTCTTGTTTCAATTCATCCGGGACATTGTCTTCCATTGAAAAGGCATGTGTGTTTTCTTCGTGAGAGTATGTAAATATTCCCAGCCTTTCAAAGCGCATTCTTTCCACGAAGCTGACCATTTCATTAAAATCGGCTTCAGTTTCTCCGGGGTGACCCGCAATAAGTGTAGTACGAATTGCTATACCGGGTACTTTTTCTCTAATATCGTGGATGAGTTGTTCTGTTTTTTCCCTTGTTGTTCCTCTTCGCATCAACTTAAGCATATTAGTGGACCCATGTTGTAGCGGAATATCTAAATAATTGCAGATGTTATCTCTTTCTGCCATAACATCCAGTACATCTTTAGGAAATCCTGTCGGGAAGGCATAATGAAGTCGTATCCATTCGATACCATCAACATCAGAGAGTGCTTTCATCAAGTCAGCCAATCGACGCTTTCCGTAAATATCCAGGCCATAATATGTGCTGTCCTGGGCGATCAGCAATAGCTCTTTTGTTCCCTTGGCTGCCAGGCCTTCAGCTTCTTTTACAAGTTCTTCGATCGGTTTGGAAACGTGTTTGCCCCTCATTAACGGAATTGCACAGAAAGAACAAGGCCTGTCACAGCCTTCTGCTATTTTCATATAAGCATAATGTCCTGAATGGCTCAAAATTCTTTCACCAACTAACTCATGCTTATAATCAGCCTTAAACTTTTTTAATAACAATGGAAGATCGCGGGTTCCAAAGAATGCATCTACCTGGGGAATCTCTCTTTCCAGATCATCCTTATATCGCTGGGATAAGCATCCGGTTACATAAACTTTTTCAACTAATCCCTGATCTTTAGCATCAGCATACCGCAATATTGTATCGATAGACTCCTGCTTGGCATTATCGATAAACCCGCAGGTATTGATAATCACCACACCAGAATCATCTTTTTTGTCTTCGTGAACAGCGTCAATATCATTACCTCTTAATTGAGTGAGCATAACTTCACTATCAACCAGGTTTTTTGAACAGCCCAGTGTTACAATATTTACTTTATGCTTTTTTATTCCCTTCGTTTTCAATGCTTTCTCCGTTTAAATTATCTGCAAAAGTACTAAAATACTATCTCCTTTTACACAAGAAATTCCGATCCTTTCGTTGGAGGATTGAATAAAACTGTATCTTTACGCTTTAAATTCAAATTATGAGTAAAAAATACTTTTTTGTATTTGCGGCTTTTTTATTGATTGCTACTAGCGGTTGCGATCCCCAGGTTAACTGTTATAGTGAGTACAGGGATTTTGCTGTGGCCTCTTTTAATATCAATAATAGCGATAGTAGTAGCTTGGGTTTACGGAGAGTATACGTGGAAGGTTATCAGGATTCTATCATTGTTTCCGATGATACTGTATCAAAAGTCATTCTTCCATTAAATCCAACAGTTAATATCACCAGATATGTATTTGAGACTACTGATAATAATATTTACACTCTTGAAATGGAATATAAAACGACGAGCAGATTAATTTCTCCGGAGTGTGGACCCGAGGTACTTTTCAGAGAATTAACAGCAACGGATTACACTTATGATACTGTTGCGGTTTTTAACAGAACAACATTAAGAAGAACAACAAATGATATTTCTACGGCACCAGCTGACATCCGTCTTTTTGTTTCTAGTAATTAATTGTCTTTTTCAGGTTGAATCATTTGGTCAGGAAGTAGACACATTAAAAAACTTAAGCGCAACGAAGGTTGATACTTTGAAAGCAGATAAAAAGTCTGCATGGAAACCCGTACTATATGGATTGAGAGTTGGGGTAGATCTGGTATACCCGGTAAGAAGATTGATAAATAATGACCTGGAACAATATGAGATTACTGCAGATTTAGATTTGGGAAGATTTATGGTTGTTGCGGATTATGGCATTGCAGATTATAATCTGGATCATTTATCTGGTTCTTTAATGAATATTTCGGGTAGTTACTTCAGGGTTGGTGGAGATGTTAATTTTAATATCAAAGATCCAAGAAATTTTGTGATGTTTGTTGGGCTTCGATACGCCAGGGCTTATTACGACTCAAAATTTTCTTATAATTATGAAGATGAATTTTTTGGATCGGTGGATCAGACCGATGTTGATGAAGGTGTTAATAGTCGTTGGTTCGAGCTAAATGCGGGGATTAAAGTTGGTGTCCTGAAAAATGTTTTTCTTGGGTTTACCGGAAGGTTAGCATTTTTGAATCGAGTTAACAATGCTTCAACCAACGATGCTTATCGTGTGCCGGGATATGGCATAAATGATGGTGCGAGCTGGGGATTTAATTACTATGTCTTTTATAGAATTCCTTTTAAGCAGCTACAATCGAATAATTAATCAACTTTATCGATATTAAGATATCGTTTATCTATTTAAATAAAATCTTCTGAAAGGAAATAATATATTTAATATAAGTTAATTATCTTTCTTTCCATAAGCTCAACACCCGATTATCCTTCGGGTGTTATTTTTTTGCATAAAAAAAACCTGACAGAATTACTGCCAGGTTATAATATCAAAAATACAATATCTACTATTGATTTTCCTTTTTGTCAACTACAGGTTTTGAGTCTCTGTTCGCAAGTTCCCAGGCTGTGTAAAATACTAGTTGAGCTCTTTCCTGTAATTGTTCCCATTCTATTTTATCTACTTCATCAGAAGGTTTATGGTAGTCCGCATGAACACCATTGAAATAAAATATTACCGGGATGTTGTTTTTAGCAAAGTTCCAGTGGTCAGAGCGGTAATAAATTCTATCAGGATGATCTTCATCATTATAAGTGTAATCAAGATCATAATTGATATACTTTTTATTTACATTTTCACTCAGTTCGTGAAGCTCAGAAGAAAGCCTGTCGCTTCCTACCAGGTAAACATAATCTTTGTTTTCTTCATGATCAGGGTCTACCCTTCCGATCATGTCAATGTTTAAGTTTACAATTGTGTTTTCTAGTGGGTATATTGGGTTTTGAGTATAATAATCAGAACCTAACAATCCTTTCTCCTCACCAGTAACATTCATGAAGAGGATACTTCTTCTAGGACCATTTCCTTCTTCTTTAGCTTGTGCAAATGCTTCAGCGATCTCCATTACTGCTACGGTTCCGGAACCATCATCATCTGCACCGTTGTTAATCAGGTCGCCTTCTCCTTCATCCATTTTGCCAATGTGATCGTAATGAGAAGTGATCACCATTATTTCATCTTTCTTATCCGTTCCTTCGATAAAACCAAGTACGTTTTCTGATTTTACTTTAGTGATATCCATTGTGTTCATAAAACTGATATCTTGTGGCTTGATGGATCTCAGTTTTTTAACTTTTCCTTCAGCAGCCATTGATGCAGCCTTTTCCATCTTTTCAACTTTAGTGTCAAGAAGTTCAGCGGCAGCAGATTTAGATGCAAAAATTATTGAGAATGTTTTTGTTTCTTTCTCAGAGGGCAATTGCATTCTGCCATTGCTCATATAATATTTGAACTGATTAAGATACTTTTGGAAGTCTTCTTCAGATGCGCTACTCACAATGATGGCAGTCTTAGCACCTTTTTCGATCATTTGACGCGCAAAAGGAATTGCACTTCTATTATCTTTATTCATTATAACCACAGCTTTCTGCTCAATATTAGTCGCTTCAAGCTCGGCCTCACCAGCATTTCCCAGAAAAGCAGTTTCCAGTTCAACCGCTTCTTCCATATTTTCATTTGAATAAATTATGATATTATCATAGTTATTCCATTTTTTATCTTCGTTAGAAATGAAGGCATCCCCTTGTTTTACTTTTTCAAGAATAACTGGTTGATACCATCCTTCGTTTGTGCCGGGTTTTAATCCGATAGCATCATAATGTGAAGAAATGAATGCAGCAGCCATTTTTTGCCCCCTGGTACCTGTTTCTCTACCCTCTAGAGCATCCGAAGCTAATATTGTCAGATTATCTTTCAGGTCACCCTGAGTTATTGTCTGTCCGTATTTTATCGCCGTGCTATCCTGGGCATTGATTCCCACTCCCGCAAAAGCAAGAGTAAAAGCAAGCAAAATAGATTTTTTCATAAAATTACAGTTTTATTTTAAGCTACTAAGATAACAAAAAGGATATAATTAAAGTATAGTATTTACATGAGTGGGTGATATTTCTTTTGATCGTTGTGTGATTATCTTTAGATAATAAATGCCAAATAAAATTTAAAGATTACCTTTGCACCCAAATTGAAGACTTACAAGGACTTATTATTGTTATGTCAATGAACATTAACCTAAAAAAGAATGAATCTTTTGCTTCAAGACACAATTCTCCGACTACACAGGAGATAAAACAAATGCTTGAAGTGATCGGCGCAGGGTCAGTAGAAGAGTTGATCAGTCAAACAGTTCCACAAGGGATCAGACTTCAAAATGATCTGGACCTGCCCGAAGCGAAGAGTGAGTATCAGTTTTTATCATCTTTCCGTAAAAAGTTATCTAAAAACAAACTCTTCAAGTCTTATATTGGAATGGGATATTACCACACGATAACTCCGAATGTTATCCTTCGTAATATCCTTGAAAACCCCGGGTGGTACACAGCCTACACCCCTTACCAGGCTGAAATCGCCCAGGGAAGATTAGAAGCGCTGGTCAATTTTCAGACCATGGTAATGGATCTTACCGGAATGGATATTGCTAACGCATCTTTATTAGACGAGGGAACTGCAGCAGCTGAGGCAATGACCATGTTCCATGGGGCCAGAAAGGGAGCTAAGAAGAAAAAAGCACATCGTTTTTTCGTTGACGAAAAAGTTTATCCACAAACTCTAGATATTTTAAAAACCAGATCTCTTCCACTCGGAATTGAGCTTGAGATAGGTGATTATAAAAAAGTTGATCTTTCTGCAGAGGATTTATATGGAGTTCTTGTTCAGTTTCCTGATGCTGAAGGAACTGTAAAAGACTATAAAGATTTTATTACTGAAGCAAAAGAAAATGATGTTTTTGTTGCGGTAGGTGCAGACTTGATGAGCCTTGTAATGTTTACCCCTCCTGGTGAACATGGTGCTGATGTAGTATTTGGAAATACTCAGCGATTTGGTGTGCCAATGGGATTTGGTGGACCACATGCAGCATATTTTGCTACTACTGAAAAGTTTAAAAGATTAATTCCAGGAAGGATTATCGGTGTTTCTGTCGATAAAGATGGTAAGCCAGCTTATCGGATGGCTTTACAGACCAGGGAACAACATATTAAACGTGAACGGGCAACTTCAAACATATGTACAGCCCAGGTGCTTTTAGCTGTTATGGCAGGTATGTACGCAGTGTATCACGGTCCGGATGGTTTAAAAAGAATCTCTGCAAGAATTCACGGGCTGACTAAAGCGCTTTCGAGGGGTCTGGAAAAACTAGGGTTTGAAACCTTAAATGATCAATTCTTCGATACAATAAAAATTCCTATTAATGATGAGGAAGAAAGAATTGCACTTAAGTCGATTGCTTTAGGCTCAGAATTGAATTTCAGATATTATGATAGTCTTCATGTTGGTATTTCTTTAGATGAAACTACCAGACTGGATGACGTTAATGAAATACTAGAAGTTTTCGCTCACGTCAGAGGGAAAGAAAATATTACTGCTGAGGATAGTATTGAGGTAGCATTTCCTCTGGGACTTCAACGAGAAAGTTCATTCCTTGAGCACGAGGTGTTTAATATGTACCATGCCGAGCATGCGATGCTTAGATACATGAAGAGACTGGAGAACAAAGACCTTTCTTTAGTTCACTCTATGATCTCTTTGGGGTCATGCACCATGAAATTAAATGCTACGGTAGAAATGATGCCAATTACCTGGCCTGAATTAGGACATTTACATCCATTTATTCCGAGAGACCAGGCAAAAGGTTACCTTGAGATGATCAAAGAGTTAAAGCAATGGCTTTCTGAGATCACCGGCTTTCACGATGTTTCTTTACAACCAAATTCAGGTGCCCAGGGAGAGTTTGCCGGATTGATGGTAATTAAAGCTTATCACGAAAGCAGAGGTGAAGGACATAGAAATATCACTTTAATTCCATCATCAGCACATGGAACTAATCCTGCGTCTGCTGTGATGGCAGGAACCAAGGTTGTTATTGTTGAATGTGATCAAAATGGAAATATATCCCTTGAAGATCTTAAAGAAAAAGCTGAAAAGCACAGCGACAACCTTTTTGGTCTGATGGTAACTTATCCTTCAACTCACGGTGTTTTTGAAGAAAATATCAAGGAATTCTGCCAGATAATCCATGATCATGGTGGACAGGTTTATATGGATGGGGCTAATATGAATGCCCAGGTAGGGTTAACTTCACCTGCAATAATCGGTGCAGATGTTTGTCATTTAAATCTGCATAAAACATTCTGTATTCCTCATGGTGGAGGTGGACCGGGAATGGGACCTATCGGTGTAGCAGAGCACCTTGCTCCTTTCTCTCCGGGTAATGCTGTTGTCAATGAGGTCGGTGGAGAACAGGCCATTACTGCTATATCTTCTGCTCCTTATGGTAGTGCAAGTATACTGGCGATTTCTTATGCATACATTGCTTTAATGGGTGGTGATGGATTAACCCAAGCTACTAAAATGGCAATTTTAAATGCCAACTATATAAAATCAAGATTAGAAGAGCATTTCCCTATTCTTTACACTGGTTCTAAAGGAAGAGCGGCACATGAAATGATCATTGAATGCAGACAATTCAAAAAAGTTGGTGTTGAAGTTGAAGACATTGCAAAGAGGTTGATGGATTATGGATTCCATGCTCCTACCGTTTCTTTCCCTGTTGCGGGGACACTGATGATTGAGCCAACGGAAAGTGAAGGGAAAAATGAGCTAGACAGATTCTGTGATGCGATGATCGAAATCAGAAATGAGATCGCTGAAATTGAAAATGGAGTAGCAGACGAGGATAACAATGTCTTGAAAAATGCTCCTCATACTCTTGCCAAGGTGACCGACAATGAATGGAATTTTCCTTATTCAAGAGAAAAGGCGGCATTCCCGATAGAGTTTGTAAGAGCAAGAAAGTTCTGGCCTTCCGTTAGCCGTATAGATAGTGCATACGGAGATAGAAACTTGATGTGTGCATGTATTCCTACTTCTGCATTTTCAGAAGAAAATGAAACAGAGGAGATATTAGAAAACATGTAAATTCAGAAAAGGCTTAATAAATAAAAAAGGCTGCTATTTAGCAGCCTTTTTTCATGGTTATACGGGTTAAATTAAGGTTATAGGTTTATATCCGAAGTTAAGAAAAATTTTCCTTTATTCTTAATAACAAAAAACCTTAATTCATATTCTTTACCGTTTTGTGAAATTGGGATCAATACTTCTGACACCATAATCTTGTTGATCGAAGATTCAGTATCTTCCAGAACGACCATTTCATTAATGAGGGCATTATCAAGATTAATGTTGTTGATGACTAAAAGATCTGTTATCTGATTAAACTTCTCACGTTGTTCCTGTAAACGAAAATCATACTTTATAAGAAATTGACTTTTCAAACTGTCAGACTGTATGTTTTCAGCTATTTCGATGTGATGATCTCTCGAAAGCAATAAGTCAATATAGCCAGGGAAGTTTTTTTGTTTTAACGTAGATACTAATTGAGTCGCCAGACTTTCAATATTTGAAGCCCCCTGATCCTGTTTTTCAGTGTTTACATTTGCTACTGAAATGTCCTCAGGTTGTGTATCATTTTCTTCGCTACTACAACTGGCTACTGACCCGATTACCATCAGAACAGTAATAATCAATAATAAAAATCTAGTCTTCATTAAAAAATTTTAATAAATATTAAAAAAGTTCTATTTATTGGCTGCTTTTCGTTCAATAATGTAAAAATAAAACAATTTATTAAAACAGGATAATTACTGTAATAAATTAGGGGTTATTACAAAATAAAAAAGGCAACATTTAAATAAATGCTGCCTCGTTTTAGATTCCAGAAATATTTTAAATTGGTACATTTACATGTCTTTCAGCATGGTAAGATGATCTTACCAATGGGCCTGATTCTACGTACTTAAGACCTCTCTTCAAACCTTCTTCTCTATACAGCTCAAATACATCAGGATGCACAAATTCAGCAACTTCTATATGCATTTTAGTGGGCTGAAGATATTGTCCGATTGTCAGGATATCTAACCCATGTTCAACGCAATCATCCATTACTTTGAAAACATCTTCCTGAGTTTCCCCAAGACCAACCATGATACCAGATTTAGTTCGCATCCCGGCTTCCTTGGTCTTTTGAATCTGCTCTAAGCTCCTGTAATATTTTGCTTGTGGTCTGACTCTTCTGTATAGCCTTTCTACCGTTTCAATGTTATGCGAAACAACCTCCTGTCCACCTTCGATCATTCGATATAGTGCATCCCAATTACCTTTTGTGTCAGGAATAAGGGTTTCGATAGTTGTTTCAGGAGAGGCTTTTTTAGTTTCAACAACAGTTTGATACCAAATCTCTGCACCTCTGTCTTTTAATTCATCTCTGTTTACAGATGTCAATACCGCATGTTTTACGCCCATAAGCTTAATAGCTTCTGCTACACGCTTTGGTTCTTCTTCATCGTACTCCGGAGGCCTCCCCGTAGCTACAGCACAAAATGAACATGAACGAGTACAAACATTACCCAAAATCATGAATGTAGCTGTACCGGCTCCCCAGCACTCACCCATATTCGGGCAGTTACCACTCTCACAAATTGTATTGAGCTTATATTTGTCTACCAGGTTTCGAACTCTTTTATATTCATGACCAACCGGAAGTTTAACTCTCAGCCAGTCAGGTTTGGTTCTTTTTTTGGTTTGTTCTTCAGAAATTACCGGTAATTCAATCATAACGACGCAAAGGTATCAAATTTCTACTACACTATATACTATTTCCTATCTACGTTTACCGTGAGTCAAGGTTATGTATACTTCATTAAAAATTGCTCTGTTATTTTGTGCAGGCATTAAAATAACTTCGTTTGGATATGCTTCAACAAGGAATCCAACTTCAAACCCGGATATCGAACTATTAAATGTGCTGAACTCAAAAGAAAAAGCAACTTTTGCACTTAGTCCAACTGTTAAATCAGATTGACCTAACCCTTGAAACAGATGGCCTGTTCCCATAACTGCAGATCTGCGAATAGCTGAATTATTCGGGTCGTATGGTTCGGAAACCGGGTTAAACTGATTATCTGTTGCATATTTTATATAATATGGAGCGATAAACCCGAGAGTTGGGCCGGCAGCTCCTATTAGATTTACCTGGACGCCCTGTTGATCAGCTTTTTCAAAAAGCACGTATTCTCTGCCGTATTGAAACCTTACTGCATAAAGGTAATGTTCTTTACCCCATATAAAAGGTTCTCCAGTAATTACAGAAGTTTCACGTGATTCATTTGGGTGTTTGACATTGACTAATTCAAGGTTAAAGCTTTGCCACTGACGCTCACTTCTTCTCATGCCATATTTGAACATGAACCCGCTTATAAGCCCGCCTGTCGTGCTTTTTTTAATGCCCCAAACGAATTCCCTGGAAAAGTTTCTTTCCCTGTCACTTTGAGCAGATACGCTGATTGTTAAAAAAATCAGCAACAAGGGTAAAATAGTTTGTTTAAGAGAATTCATATTGCAATTTTACAATCTCGTAAGATTAATATAACGAAATATAAACTTAACTGTTATCAAATGCCAACTTCAGAAGTTAAATATTTAGGGGGGTTAAGAACTACAGCAAAACATCTTCAATCGGGGAATGAAATTATTACTGATGCACCAGTAGATAATCACGGTAAGGGGGAAGCGTTTTCGCCTACGGACCTCGTTGCAACGGCTTTAGTGCAATGTATGATGACTATTATTGGTATTTATGCTAAAAATAACGATGTAGATCCTGGAGAAATTTCGGCTGATGTCACTAAAATTATGGCATCCAATCCCAGAAGGATAGAAGAGATTGAGATTAACCTTACTTTTAAAGGACACAATCTTGATTCGAAACAAAAGAAGAAGGTTGAGAATGCTGCACTTAATTGTCCGGTAGCTAAAAGTCTTAGTAGCGAATTAAAGCAAACAGTAAGGTTTAACTTTAACTGATTGCGCTATCAGCTTTATCCATTAAAGTATCGTGATTAATACCTCCATGAGAGGTGTCGAAAATGCATTCTTCATTATGTATTAATAATGCCTGAGGTGACTCATGCATTATACCAAATGAACTTTCAACCAAATTACTTAGATTCCGGTAACTGATTAGATCGAGAAAGAACGGGGATATTTTTTCCGTTGACTTCTCATTCCAGTTTCTTTCCAGCTTAGATAACATCATTGATGATATAGCACATCTGGTACTGTGCTTAAATATTAAAACAGGTTTAGTTTTCGATATTTCTATCGCTTGTTTCAGGTCTTTTTCTTCTCTTATCTCTGTCCAGGTCATATTCCCAAAGTACTTTTTCTCCCTTATCGTATTTTTGCTTCTTAGGCTTTTTACGCATATGGGCCGGTTGAAGTTTTTTATCAAACAATGAATACCAGAATTTCTTGAATTTATTTCCTAAAGATTCATTAGCACCATCATATTGTTCGTTGTCTCCTTTAAATTTTGCTGTTGGGTGACTTCCTTTTGCAGGTTTCGGCACTTTAGTTTTACCTTCTTCTCTTTCAATTCTGGCTGTTATTTTCTTATACTTTCGATCTTTAGCTGAAGGTGTAAGTCCTTTTTGTCGTCCCTGATATGCATTTGCTTTTTTGACTGAACTCTTCCTGGCCGCATTTCTTTTCTTCAGGACATTATATTTGATGTTTCCTGAATAGCCAATATTCACCTGGTTGTCAGAAGGACCGCGAACTTTAATTACCTTGCCTTTGTATTTAATTCCCTGTCTGTTATCGACAGGTTTCTTTTGCTTTATATTGCCATCATAGAGTAAATAACTTTCATTAAATAAAGCTACCTTTTTCAAATTCAATTTCCCTTTATAATCTGATTCAGGACCAGCTTTTTTCTTCCTTTTTTCCTTTTCTGGAATCCGGAATAATTAGTGTATAAGTTTACCGGCCTGTTTTCTCTGATCGCTTTTTCATTGCGCACACCGGCAACTTCCCCCTGCTTATAGAACGCGGTGTTATTTCCCTGTCCCGTACCTGTGATCTCCTTCTCGTTGTGCGTGGGTTAATTGTTACATCTCTTACAATATTGCTTCTTCCAACACTTCGAGGTCTTACCCTTTTATCCTTCACAACATTCCTTCCCCCGGAAACTGACCTCGGGGTAACAGTAATATCCCTGGCTGTTCGGCTTCTCTTATATGATCTAGGTGTCACAGTAATATCTCTTGCAGCACCTCTTCTACCGGAAATACTTCTTGGTGTTACATTAACATCACGGGAACGCTTGTCTCTTCTAGTAGTTCGTGGTTGAACACTAACGTCTTTTGCTGTACGAGAACGTTGCGTAGTTCTTGGTTGAACGCTTACGTCTCTTGCAGTACGAGAACGACGGGTGGTCCTGGGTTGTACATTTACATCACGCTGAGTTTTGTCAGGACGAATGCTTCTTGGAATTACATTTATATCTCTGGCTGTCCGAGATCTTCTGGTAGTTCGTGGTGACACCTGAATATCCCTTGCACGGTTATTACGACGGACAGACCGCGGTGTCACATTGACATCCCTTGCAACTCGTGATCTTTTAGTAGATCTTGGTTTTATATTGACATCTTTTGCTCTGTTTCTTCTACCTACACTTCGGGGAGTAACATTTACATCCGGCACATTAACCCCGCGCTTACGGGTAGTTCTTGGCTTAACATTTTTATCGTAAGCTACATTGCTTCTTCTACCAGTCGTCCTTGGCTTGATTTGAACATCGAGCACTCTGTTACTCTTTCTTTGAGTAGTTCGGGGTTTGATCTTATAGAGAAAACCACCACCTCTGGGTCTTTCAGTCCGTTTGGTTTTTGTTTTTTTCTTTTTAACTGTCTTAGGACCACGAGGCTTTTTCCTGATTTTTGGTTTGCCTTTGGTTTTATATTCAGGCCTTGAAGAGCGTTCCAGCTTTTTATTGGGCATAGTATCCTGTGCCATGATTTCCGGAGAATTACCGAACATCAAAGCCAGGAATAGTATTACTATCCAGTAAATCCTATTGGACTTAAAATTTGAATTCAGACTTGAAATATTTGTTGTAGCCAAAAGTATTTTCTTATTCCAAAAATTAGCCGGTTTACGACAATACAAATTTTTCCTAAAATAAGGAAACTTATAAAAGACACAAATGTCACCAATTTTTAACAAAACAAAAAGGCTTCCTAGTCTTCCTGTAAGGTAAACGTTAAAATAGAATGGTTTTGCATATTAATACTCAATCAATTCAGTAACCTTTTCTCGCAGTTCGCTAATAGCCAGAAAGTTATTTTCAAGCTCTTTATTAAAAGGCACTGGGGTATCAAGACTCCCTACGCGATATACAGGACCGTCCAGAAGTTCAAAGCATTTTTCGGAAACCCATGCTGCTATTTCTCCTCCAAAACCCCCGGTTTGAGTGTCCTCGTGCAAGACCAGTGCTTTTCCGGTCTTTTTGATCGATGCATAAACAGTCTCTTTATCCCATGGAATCAAAGTTCTTAAGTCGATTACTTCTATGTCTAAACCATTATCATTAGCTAACTGCAATGCCCAATGAACCCCCAGACCATATGTGATCACGGTTAAGTCTTTTCCTTCACGACTAATTGAAGCTTTTCCTATTGGTATATTATAATAGCCTGATGGAACATTTCCTTTTAATGATCTATAAAGATATTTATGTTCAAAGTACATGCATGGATTTGGATCATCAATAGCAGATATCAATAAACCTTTTGCATCTTCAGGATTTGAAGGATAAATAACCTTCAGTCCGGGCGTATGAGTGAACCACGCTTCATTTGACTGTGAGTGAAATGGTCCTGCTCCGACTCCCGCCCCTGTAGGCATCCTCACTACCACATCTGCATTCTGTCCCCACCGGTAATGTATTTTTGCCAGGTTATTAACGATCTGGTTGAAACCACAAGACACAAAATCTGCAAACTGCATCTCAACCATTGATTTATATCCTTTGATTGAAAGTCCCAATGCTGACCCGATTATAGCCGATTCACATAATGGAGTATTTCTAACCCGTTCTTTGCCAAATTGATCAACAAATCCCTCAGTTATTTTAAAAACACCACCATATTCTGCGATGTCCTGCCCCATTAAGACAAGATTATCATGATTCTCCATGCTTTGTCTCAAGCCTTCACTTATTGCATCGATAAATCTGATCTCCCTTTTTTCACTATTATCAACTGGTTTTTGTTCATAAAGATGATCTGCATAAACATCATTAAGTTCATTTTCAGAGTTAATAGTTGGAGGGCTGTCTTTATATGCTTCTTTTAAGCTCTTTTCTATATCTTTTTTAATCTCTGCTCTTATCTCTGAGATCTTTTTCCGGGAAAGAATTTTCTTTTCTATTAGAAACTTTTCAAAATTTTCAATCGGATCTTTAGCCGCCCATTCATTCATTAAATCCTTAGGAACATATTTTGTTCCACTGGCCTCTTCATGACCTCGCATTCTGAAAGTCATCGCCTCAACTAATACCGGTCTTGGGTTTTTACGGATATCTTCAGCCAATTCACTGATGGTATGATAGACTTCTAAAATGTTGTTCCCATCAATTTTGATAGCATCAATACCATATCCCGGTCCTTTATCTACAAAATTAATACACCTGAATTGTTCATTATTTGGTGTAGAAAGGCCATATCCATTATTTTCAATAACAAAAATTACCGGAAGGTCCCAAACTGAAGCTACATTAAGTGCTTCGTGAAAGTCTCCTTCACTTGCCCCGCCATCACCACTAAAAACCAGGGTTGCTTCTTTTTTCGAGGATAATTTAGATGCTAAGGCAATTCCGTCAGCGATACTTAATTGTGGGCCAAGATGAGAAATCATTCCAACGATGTGATGTTCATTACTACCGAAATGAAATGAACGATCTCTCCCTTTTGTGAATCCATTCATTGTTCCCTGAAATTGGGAAAACAACCTTTTAAACGGAACTTCCCTGGCAGTAAAAACACCAAGGTTTCTATGCATTGGTAGAATATATTCTGATTTATTAAGTGCAAGCGTACTTCCTACAGCGATAGCTTCCTGTCCTATTCCGGAAAACCATTTTGATATTTTACCCTGGCGAAGGAGAACCAGCATTTTTTCCTCGATTATCCGAGGTCTGACAAGCTTTTCGTAAATTGAAATAAGCTGTTTTTGGTTGAGTTTCTTTTTTTGGTAATTCATGGGTTTGTTGTTTCGGAAACAAATCTATACAATCAAGTCAAAAAATAAAGCAGAGAAAGCCCGGATATTTGATATTCTGAGAAATTACTATCAAGTGATATTTATATTTTGTTAGCTTTGTCCTGAAAATAACCAGGTATGATAAACTTTTCATCTTTTACGTTAGATAATGGGTTACAGGTCTTTGTTCATGAAGATCATACAACTCCACAGGTTGCGTTTAATTTATTATATAATGTTGGGTCTAAAGATGAGGTTGAAAATAAAACCGGTTTCGCACATCTATTTGAGCATTTAATGTTCGGGGGGTCGAAGAATATACCCTCATTTGATGAGCCTCTTCAAAAGGTCGGCGGAGAAAATAACGCATTTACTGCCCCAGACATCACAAACTATTATATCACTTTACCTGCAGTGAATTTAGAAACTGCATTTTGGCTGGAATCAGACAGAATGTTGTCTCTTTCCTTTGATCAAAAAGTACTGGATATTCAAAAGAAGGTAGTAATAGAAGAGTTTAAACAAAGATATCTAAATCAGCCTTATGGAGAGGCCTGGTTAAAATTGCGTCCTTTAGCGTATAAGGTTCACCCATATAAATGGGCGACCATTGGCAAGGATGTCAGTCACATCGAAAATGCCACGATGGATGATGTCAAAGAATTCTTTTTTAAATTTTACAGACCTAATAATGCAGTCTTAGTAGTTGCTGGTCCTGTTAAAGAAGAGACAGTTAAATATCTTGCTGATAAATGGTTTGGGCCAATACCTTCGGGCGAGGATTATGTGAGGAACTTACCGACAGAGCCCTTACAGAAAGGTAAAAGAACAGATGTTATTGAATCTGATGTGCCCTCTGATGCTATATATAAAGTATATCATATGCCGGGAAGATCGGATAGCAGATATCACGATGCAGATTTAATAAGTGATGTTTTAGGAAGAGGTAAGTCATCACGCCTTTATGAAAGACTGGTTAAAGACAAAAAGTACTTTTTTGAACTCAATGCATATGTTACTGGTTCTGTAGACCCAGGCCTATTGGTTGTTGCCGGAAAAACTCCGAATGGTATTTCATTGGAACAGGCAGAAAATGCGATTGATGCAGTGGTCTACGATCTCGCTGAAAATGGGGTGGGGGAAAATGAACTGGAAAAGGTTAAGAATAAAGCAGAAGCATCACTGGTGTTCGGAGAAGTGGAGTTATTAAACCGGGCTATGTCGATAGCGATTGGCGCTAACCTGGGCAATCCAAATTTAGTCAACGAAGAAACTGGCATGATCAGAAATGTTACTACTGATAGTTTCAACGATATGGCAAAAACCGTTTTGCAGGAAAGTAATGCTTCTACCTTGTTGTATAAAAAGAAAAACAATCAATGAAAATAAGAGTAGGATATGGATATGACGTCCACAAGCTGGAAGAAGGTCATGACTTTATTCTTGGAGGAATAAAAATACCTCACGATAAAGGAGCTGTTGGACATTCAGACGCTGATGTTTTGATCCACGTGATCTGCGACGCACTATTAGGAGCAGCAAATTTAAGAGACATCGGATATCACTTTGCGGATACAGATCCTAAATTTAAAGGAATCGATTCAAAAATATTGTTGAAGGATGTTATTGGGTTGGTTTCTCAAAAAGGATATACTATCGGCAATATTGATGCGACTATCTGCCTTCAAAAACCCAAGGTAAATCCGCATATTCCCGAAATGAAAAAAGTACTAGCTGAAGTGATGAGCATCGATGAGGACGATATTTCCATAAAGGCAACCACGACAGAAAAACTCGGTTTTGTTGGAGAAGAGAAAGGTGTAAGTGCACATGCAGTGGTGTTAATTCAAAAATAGGGTATGGCTGATAAAATTAAATTAATTAAAACGGAGGATGGTTCACATTCCTTATATAATGAGGATTTGAATGAGACTTACCATAGTCAGCATGGAGCCTACAATGAATCAAACCATGTATTTATTAAGCAAGGGCTCAAGTATTTTTACTTTGAGCATTTCCCTAAGGAAATAAATATTCTTGAAATAGGATTCGGCACCGGTTTGAATGCACTTCTTACAGTTAAAGAACTTACCCTTCTACCGAATGTAAAAATTAATTATAGCACGCTCGAGCCTTTTCCATTGACAAAAGAGATCATTGATGGATTGAACTACACCGATCTGGACATGCTGGAGAGTTATAAAGATTTGTTTTATAAAATTCATAATGCTGAATGGGGAGAAAGTGTTGAGATAACAGATCGGTTTATTATTAATAAAGAGAAAGTAAAACTTCAGGATTTTAATTCTGAGAATAAATTTGATATTATATATTTTGATGCGTTTGCTCCAAATAAGCAAGGAGAGTTGTGGGAATATAATGTTTTAGAAAAAGTATCTCAAATGATGGAAAGACCTTCATGTCTTGTTACCTATTGTGCGAAAGGTCAGTTTAAACGTGATCTGGCCTCTATGGGCATGGTTGTAGAGACATTACCGGGCCCTCCGGGAAAGAAAGAAATGGTCAGAGGAGTGAAAGTCTGAAATATATAATCCCATGATTTTTAATATTTTTGCATGCATGTTTTGCTTTTAAGAATAATCTTGCGATATTTGCAGTCCGATTTTGAAAAGTATATCTAAGAAAGTAGATAAAAAATGGCTAGAGTTTGTCAAATAACCGGAAAAAGACCTAGAGTAGGTAACAACGTTTCGCATGCGAACAACAAGACGAAACGTAAGTTTTACCCTAATCTTCAAAAGAAACGATTTTATATCGAAGAAGAAGACAGGTGGGTAACATTAAAAGTATCAGCTTCAGTTCTTAGAACGATAAACAAAAATGGTTTGTCATCTGTTCTTAAGAAAGCTAAAGCTAAAGGAACCTTAGTAATCTGAAAAGCGAAAGCATAAAAGAGAAAAGAAATGGCTAAGAAAGGAAACAGAGTTCAGGTTATTCTTGAGTGCACTGAGCACAAGAATACAGGTATGCCTGGAACTTCAAGACACATTACAACAAAAAACAGGAAGAATACTCCTGAGAGATTGGAGCTTAAGAAGTATAATCCAATCCTTAAAAAGTATACTGTTCACAAAGAAATTAAATAACAATGGCTAAGAAAGTAGTTGCAACCCTTAAGAAAGAAGGCGCGAATAAACAGTACGCCAGAGTAATTAAAGCCGTGAAGTCTGAGAAATCAGGATCTTACTCTTACAGAGAGGAAATGGTTCCGGTTGATATGGTAAAAGAGACTTTGGCCAAGTAATCAGATATTGTCCGGTTAAAAAAACTAAGTCCCTTGGTTAAGGGGCTTTTTTTGTTTCGGGCAAAGGTGAATTGCTACAAATTTTGTATTATTATCGCGTTATCGATATTTGATCAAAACTGCCATGGGAATATTCAATTTTAAATCCAGCAAAAGCAAGGAAGAAAAAGAGAAACTTGATAAAGGTCTTGAAAAGACTAAAGATAGCTTCTTTACTAAACTTGGTAAGGCTGTAGCCGGAAAGTCGAAAGTCGACGACGAGGTGTTGGATGAATTGGAGGAGATCCTGATCTCTTCTGATGTAGGAGTTGATACCATGGTGAAAATCATTGAAAGAATTGAAGATCGCGTTGCCAGGGATAAGTATTTGAATGCTTCTGAACTAGATACTATTCTTAAAGAGGAGGTTGCTGGTCTCCTGGCAGAAAATAACTACGAAGAACTCCAGGGTTTTACCGTCCCACAAGATAAAAAACCATATGTAATTATGGTCGTCGGGGTTAATGGAGTGGGTAAAACCACTACTATTGGAAAGCTGGCCTCGCGTTTTAAAGCTTCCGGAAATAAAGTATTACTGGGTGCTGCTGATACCTTTCGTGCTGCTGCTGTTGATCAGTTGATCATGTGGAGTGAGCGCGTAGATGTTGATATCGTCAGTCATGGAATGAATACAGATCCTGCATCGGTAGCTTTTGACACAGTGAAAAAAGGTGTTGAAGGTAATTACGATGTGGTTATCATTGATACTGCCGGACGTCTTCACACCAAAGTAAACCTGATGAATGAGCTTTCAAAAATCAAGAGAGTGATGCAGAAGTTCATTGACGAAGCCCCTCATGAAGTTTTATTGGTTCTCGACGGATCAACAGGTCAAAACGCCTTTATCCAGGCAAAAGAATTTACCAAAGCCACTGAGGTGACATCATTAGCTATCACAAAACTAGATGGTACTGCTAAAGGTGGAGTTGTAATTGGGATCTCAGACCAGTTTCAAATACCTGTAAAATATATTGGTGTTGGTGAAAAAGTAGAAGACCTGCAGGTATTCAACAGGATGGAATTCGTCGATTCATTCTTCAACAAAGAATTGTCATAGAAAGACAATATCCTCAATTAATATTTCTCCGAATTTTTGATGAAAAAGGGCCAGGATCTTAGACCTGGACATTGATAGTTCTCTTTTCAAGGGAGCTGAATTTAGCTTAACGAACATTTTTTTGTCCTTTATAAAAACTTTGGTTGTCCTTTTGGCGATCATAGGACCCATCAATTCCGGCCAGGATTTAATAAGCTCGGTTTCTTTGTACTTAGCGTCGAGCTTAAACTCTTTAAACATTTCTTGTATACTATCCTTTAATGTGGATATCCCTGCATTTCTCTTCGAACCTTTTTTATTATATCCAGCCATTGATTTATAAAGTTTAAAAAGCAAAGATACCAGATATCAATCTGCCATCTCACCTATTTCTCCTGAATTTATTACATAAAGCCTGGAAGTTTCACCGATAGTTTCCATTAATTTTGCCGATCGTTCAGGCCGGGCATCTGAAATAAATACCTGTCCGTATTCTTTTCCGGCTAAAAGCTTAATTAAGCCTTTTATTCTGTTATCATCAAGTTTGTCATAAATATCATCTAACAACAATATTGGTGTGAATTCCTTAGTTTCCTTAAGAATCTTATATTGGGCAAGTTTCAATGCGATCAAAAAAGATTTTTGCTGACCCTGGGAACCAAGTTTTTTCAATGGCCTGTCATTCATACTAAAGACCAACTCATCTTTATGTGTTCCCATTGTAGTGCGGCCAAGTATCAGTTCTTTGTCAAATTGCCTGTAAAACAACTCTTCAAAATCTTCTTTATCGTAGTCAGATCGATACCTGATCGATATTTTTTCTTTATCATTAGTTAGTAAAGAGTATTGTTCTTCTATAATGGGGCCTAATTCTTCTGTGAGTTTAACCCTTTCAGAATAAATTTCTTTACCTGTTTTGATTAGTTCTACCGTATAGGGTTCTATCAAATGAGGATCTGAAAAACCTGATTCGTCAAACTGTTTTAATATTGCATTTCGTTGCTTCAGGATTTTTCGGTATTTCAGAATATTTAAAAGGTAAGGTCTGTTAATCTGGGAGAGTAAACCATCCATAAACTTTCTCCTTTCTTCACTTCCTTCTCTTATCAATGTCATGTCATAAGGCGAAACCATTACTGCAGGATACTCACCAATGTGATCGCTTAATTTATCGTATTTTACCGTATTTTCTGTAAACGTTTTTTTTGGGCCTTTTTCGATACCTCCGGAAACTTCTTTTTGTTTATACTCAAATTCAAACTTTCCTTTTACCAGGCAAAAAGACTCTCCATGTCTTATAAGGTAGCTATCATTGCTTTGAAAAGCACTTTTGGTAAAGCATAAAAAGTATATAGCATCGAGTAGATTAGTCTTTCCCTCTCCATTTTCACCATAGATTCCGTTGAAGCCCGGACCAAAGCTGACCTTCGCCTGTTCGTAGTTTTTAAAATTAAAAAGGCTGATCTCCTTGAGAATCATAACAGAAATTTATGAAAGATGTATTGTTGTATGACTAAAACACGCATTAATATTATTGAAAAATGCTTGTAAAGTGTATATTTGCAACCCAATATTAAGCAATAAATCACAGATTATGGCTACATCTAAAACAAAGGCAAAGAAAAGCAAATCTGCTTCAAAACCGAACTTCAGTAAAGATCAATACATGGAGTGGTTTGAGAGTATGTTATTGATGAGGCGATTTGAAGAAATGGCAGGACGATTATACGGTCAGCAAAAGATTCGTGGGTTTTGCCACTTATATATTGGCCAGGAAGCATGTGTAGCCGGGTCGGTTTCAGCCTTAAAAAAAGGAGATAAATATATTACTGCTTACAGAGATCATGCTCACCCGATAGCACTGGGTTCAGACCCAAAAGCTGTAATGGCGGAGTTATTTGGTAAGAAGACAGGAATAGTTAAAGGTAAAGGTGGTTCGATGCATATGTTTGATGTAGAAAATCATTTTTACGGAGGCCATGGTATTGTTGGTGGTCAGATTCCTCTTGGAGCGGGTCTTGCATTTGCAGAGAAATACAAAGAGACTGATTTTCTTTGCATTACCTATATGGGAGATGGTGCTGTGAGACAAGGCGCATTTCACGAAGCTTTGAATATGGCAATGACACTAAAATTACCAGTGATATTTGCTATTGAGAATAACGGTTATGCAATGGGGACCTCAGTGAAAAGAACTTCTAACGTAACTGAACTTTACCAGCTTGGTGAAGCCTATAGTATGCCCTCGAAGCCTGTTGATGCGATGTCAGTAGAAGAAGTACACTATGCAGTAGCTGAAGCAGCTGAAAGAGCAAGAAAAGGAGAAGGCCCCAGTTTATTAGAATTCAGAACTTACCGTTACAAAGGACACTCGATGAGTGACCCGGCTAAGTACAGAACTAAGGAAGAGCTTCAGGAATACAAAGACCGAGATCCTATCGAGCAGGTGAGAAGTGTAATCCTTGATAACAAGTGGGCTGACGAGGATGAATTAAAAGAGCTTGATAAAAAGATAAAAGACCAGGTGAAGGAATGTGTTGAATTTTCTGAAAACTCAGATTGGCCTGATCCATCAGAAGCATTTGACGATGTTTACGTTCAACCTGACTATCCTTTTATTAGCGATAAATAAAAAAAACAAAAATACTTATTTGTGGATAACTTATTTCCACTAACTTTGAGGTTCAATTTTTTATAGAATGGCGAAGAATAAACAACATAAGCACGACGAAGGAAATGAGCTGTTGGAAAATCCGGAAGCAATCCAGGAGAGTTTATCATCAGCAGAGAAGTTTTTAAGAGATAATTCAACACTGGTTTTCGGTGCTGTAGCAGTTCTCTTTTTAGTAGTTGGTGGTATCATCGGGTACAAGTATTATCAGGAAAACCAAAATGCCAAAGCCCAGGAAGAAATGTTCCAGGCTCAGTATTGGTTTGAAAATGATAGTCTTGCACTTGCTTTGGAAGGAACCACAGTAAATTCAGGATTTCTTGATATAATTGATGATTATTCAGGAACGCAATCAGCAAATCTTGCAAAATTTTATGCTGGTGCAATTTATTTGAAGCAAGAAAACTTTGATAAGGCGATAGAATACCTGGAGTCATATTCAAACGATGATTTGCTTTCTCCTGCTTTTTCAAAAAGCCTGTTAGGTAGTGCATATATGGAAAAGGGGAATTTTGAAAAAGCAGCTTCATTATTCGAAGAAGCAGCTGATACTAATGAAAACAGTGTTTTCTCTCCTGACTATTTGATGCAGGCTGCCCTGGCATATGAGTTAGCTGGAAATACGTCGAAAGCTGCATCAATATATTCTGATATAGTAACTGATTATCCAAAATATAAACAAATTTCGGAAGCACGAAAACACAAGGCTCGTTTAGAAGCCATGGCCTCCAATTAATTTGTATAATTGAATTAAGATTATTAACAAAGGGATGAGGCAAATGGCTCATCCCTTTTTTCATTTAAAATTATGGCAACATCATTAAAAAGTTTAAGCGATTATTCATCAAAAAATCTTCAAGGCGCTAAAGATAAAGTTTTTGCAATAGTGGTTTCCGAATGGAACGACACAGTGACAGAAGCATTATACGAGGGAGCATATGAAACGCTTTTGCAGAACGGTGTTAAAAAGGAGAATATAGTTAAAAGATACGTTCCGGGAAGTTATGAACTTACTCTTGGAGCACAATGGATGGCTGAACGCGATGACATTGATGCTGTGATCTGCCTTGGGTGTGTGATTCAAGGAGAAACAAGGCATTTTGATTTTATTTGCGACGCTGTAGCCAATGGAATAACCAATGTTAACCTGAAATATAATAAACCAGTAATTTTTGGCGTGCTTACCCCTGACACTATGAAGCAGGCTCTTGATCGTGCTGGTGGAAAACACGGTAATAAAGGAGATGAAGCTGCAATTACCGCTGTCAAAATGTTGGGTTTAAAAGAAACATTGTAATGAAAGTCTTAAAATTTGGAGGTACTTCAGTCGGAAGTCCCGAACGAATGAATCAAGTTGCATCTATCATCACATCTGATGATGAGCCAAAAATTATCGTGCTTTCAGCTGTATCGGGAACGACAAATAGTCTGGTTGAACTTGGAAGGTTGTTAAAAACCGGTGATAAACAAGCTGCCAAAGACCTTGTTTTGGAACTAAGACAAAAGTATGATGCCTTTGTGGAAGATTTAGTTTCAGAAAGTGATAGAAGATCAGAAGCGAAGGCTATTCTTGATGAACATTTTACTCTTCTGAATTCTGCAATCAACCTTTCTTTCAATGAAGGACTTAGTAGAGAACTTCTGGCACAGGGAGAATTACTTAGTACTAAACTTTTCATCGAATTATTGAAAGAAAAGAAAATTGATGTCGACTGGTTAAATGCATTAGATTTCATGAAGCTTGATGAAGATGATGAGCCTGATGTTGAATTTATAGGCAAAAACTTTCCAGCTAAGGACCAATTAGATAAAAAAGGAAAGCTTTTAGTCACACAGGGATTTATTTGTAAAAATTCAAAAGGAGAGGTTGACAATCTCAAGCGTGGAGGAAGTGATTATAGCGCATCGCTAATCGGAGCCGGATTAAATGCAGACGAGGTTCAGATATGGACAGATATTGACGGCATGCATAATAATGATCCAAGAGTAGTTAAAAACACCTATTCTATTTCAGAATTATCATTTAATGAAGCTGCTGAGCTTGCTTATTTCGGAGCGAAGATATTGCACCCTGCATCTATCCTTCCGGCTCAAAAATATAATTGCCCGGTAAGATTGTTAAATACAATGCGGCCTGATGCAAAAGGAACTATTATTTCCGGAAAGGAACAGGATACCGGTATAAAGGCTGTAGCTGCAAAAGATAATATTTCGGCTATCAAGATCAAATCAACCCGTATGTTGCTTGCATATGGCTTTCTCAGAAAGATATTTGAGGTGTTTGAGAAATATAAAACTCCGGTAGATATGATTACTACCAGTGAAGTTGCTGTTTCATTAACTATTGATGATAATAGTAATCTGGAAAAAATTAAACAGGAGCTTGAACCATTTGGTAAAATAGAGATCGATACCAATCAATCAATTATTTGCCTTGTTGGAGATTTTGTTTCTGATAGACCAGGAATAGTAAAACAAGTTTTTGATAGCCTGACAGAAATTCCGGTAAGGATGATTAGCTATGGAGGGAGTCGCCATAACATCTCAGTGTTAATCGATACTTCTTATAAAGCTTCAGCCCTTCAAAGCCTTAATAAGGGAGTGTTTCAAATGGAAGAAGCTTGATAGATAAATAGAAATTTCAGATACTAAAAAAGCCTGTTCAACGAACAGGCTTTTATATTTATTAAACGTAGTTTTTTTATTTAGCGAACAGGAAGAAAATCAACCAGGTAAGAATGATCATTGGTAATAAGAAAGGAATTGAAAACCTGATCATATAACCAAAGAACGAAGGCATTTTAATACCTACTTGTTCGGCAATTGATTTCACCATGAAATTAGGTCCATTACCAATATAAGTCATTGCTCCAAAGAATACGGCTGCAATGGATATAGCCTTTAAATAGAGTTGTGAATGTGGATAGGTATCGCCTGTGGCATATTCCACTACTTCACTGATCGAATTAATGTCCGCTCCCTGAGAAGCCATTGAAGCAGCTAAAAAGTTAAGATAAGTTGGAGCATTATCCAGGAAACCGGATAAAGCACCTGTTCCCCAATAAAGCGTGTTTTGAGAGATCAGTGCCACGCCTTCAGGTGATTTTGCAAACTCACTGACAAGCTCAAGTGCAGGCATCATTGTACCAAAAATTCCAATGAATATAAATGCAACCTCACGAATCGGCTCAAAGCTGAAGTCATTGCTTTGAATGGCTTCTTTATCTGCAAAACGATAAGAAAAGAAGCATACACCGAACATGATAAATTCTCTTATGAAAGAAAACCTTTGCCCGTGATAATTTATAGCAGGAACCCAGTCAAATACGTTTGGATCAATAAAAACTGAGATGATTACTAAAGCCAGCCATCCAAAATTTTTCGCTCCGGAGACTTTTATTTTATTTGTGAACTCAGTTTGAATTTCATCTTCATCGATCACATCCTTGTTTCTCTTATCAAAGAAATAGAATATCAGGGTTAGCAATGAGATGCCAAATACCCATGGAAGAAAGTTGTGTGTAATCGTCCATTCAAACGGTACTCCTTTAAGAAATCCCAGGAATAACGGAGGGTCTCCTATGGGTGTTAATGATCCGCCAACATTTGATACTATAAATATGAAAAAGACAATATGATAAGGCTTAATTCTATGCTTATTAAGCCTCATAAAAGGTTTTATTAACAGCATTGAGGCTCCGGTAGTACCGATAAGGTTAGCTATAACAGCGCCACAAATCAATAATATCGAATTGGCCATCGGAGAAGACTTCTTGTCAATGTCAATATGAATACCTCCTGATGCTATATATAGAGAAGCCAGAAGAGCGATAAATTGAAAGTATTCAAAAAACGCATGAACAGGGCCGTGTTCGTTATTTAAAGCGAAAAGGTAGTAGAGAACAACAATAGCAGCAAGTAAAATCGCTATTTTAGGATAATTTTTATGCCAGAAATGTTCGTAGAATAAAGGGCCGGTGGCGATCATTAATAACAAAATGACAAACGGCAAAACTGACCAGCCCGGAGGTTTGTGCGAAGAAGCTTCTTCTGATCCGTGCCCTTCTGTTTCCCCATGTTCTTCTTCATGCTGAACCTGATCATCCTGGTCCTGGTTAACAGTAGCTAATTCCGTATTATTTGAATTTTGAACTGATAATTCACTTACAGTAGAGGAATTGTCAGATTCCAACTCAACAGCCGAGAGTTGACCAAACAGGGGTGAAAAAAGTAAAATCAGGAATATTATAACTCTTGTCGAAAAGCGGTTATTGTCTTGATCCATTAACTTATATTCAATTGGCTACTGTTACAAAGAAAACAGTCCGCTAGTTAGGACTGTATAATTTAAAGTGCGCCTAAATTTACAAAATGAATCAGAGAGTTTATATATAATAGCTGTATAATGCTTGGTATTTGTAATTCTTTCTTAAAATAGTATAAATAAAAACCGGCTCGAGGCCGGTTTTAATGTCCTGTTGTAGAAATTATACAAGTTTTTTAAGCGCAACTTCGAAGGCTGCTTCGGATATTCCTGTTTTTTCTTTATGAGAATTGTAAATTTCCTGCATTGCAATTTTAATGGTTTCAGAGGTGTCGTCAAAAATTGTTTCATCAGTCATTACTGCCTCATCACTCATTAAATACGCAAAGACCCTTGCCATACCACAATTAGCTATAAAATCAGGTATTAAGGAAACGTGGCTGTCAGCATATTCCATTGTTGGGCCAAAGAAAATCTCATCATCTTTAAACGGCACATTAGCACCTGAAGAAATAACTTCAAGTTTAGAGTTAATCATTTTTTCAACCTGGTCCTGACTAATCAGACGAGAAGCAGCCGCAGGTATAAAAATTTCAGCCCCTAAATCCCAGACTTTATCATTTATTTCATCATAAGGGATCATATTATCAGCTTTCAACTTATTTCCTTCACGTTGGATGAAAAGTTCTTTTACTTCTTCCAGTCCAAAACCTTCTTCACTTAATAATCCGCCTTCCCGATCTATGATTCCGGCTATTTTTACACCCATTTTAGCAAGGAATAAAGCAGCTGCGCCAGCTACATTTCCCCATCCCTGAATCACTGCTCTTTTCTCACTGATATTACCACCCCAAAGGTCATAGTAATGTTTTACAGATTCAGCTACACCAAATCCGGTGATCATGTCTGCTACGGTAAATTTGTAGTCGCCGGTAATGGTGAAGTTTATGTCTTCCAGGACTTTAGAAACTCCTTGTCTCAGCTGTCCTAATTTTTTTATTTTTTCTGGTTCAGTTGGGTTGAAGTGTCCGTTTACAATTCCTTCTTGAGGATGCCATAAACCATAACTCTCAGTAATTGGAATTACTTCATGAATTTCATCCACATTGAGGTCACCGCCTGTGCCATAATAATTTTTTAAAAGAGGGAAAACAGCTTTATACCATCTTTTCAAGACATCTTTTTTGCGCGGATCCTTCGGGTCAAAATTGATTCCCGATTTAGCACCACCAATATTTGGTCCTGAAACAGTGAACTTGATTTCCATGGTTTTTGCCAGGGATTCTACCTCTCTTTTATCTAATCCCGGACGCATTCTCGTGCCTCCACCAGCAGCGCCACCTCGCAATGAGTTAATTACAACCCAGCCTTCTGCTTCGGTTTCAGAATCTTTCCATTCAAAAACAATTTCGGGGGTTTTGTTTTCAAATTGCTTTAATAAGTCTTTCATTGAGTTAAGTCGTTTTTAAGTTGGCGCAATTTACAAAATATAATTTTTAAGAAAATGTCAAATCAAGTCGTTTTTAGAGACGATTACTCCGGAACTGGTATTCTCTGTTGCTCCGGTAACTGATGATAGAACATTTATTTCATTGCGCTTTCTTAAAACAGCGAGAAACCCAAAGATTAAAGCCTCCTTAAAAGAGATTAATTGGTCACCGGGTATTTCTATTTTTCCGTTATTATATGTGTTTATTTTGGAAATCAGGTAATTGTTAAATGCTCCACCGCCAGTGAATAGACATTGTCCTATTGAAGGCAACTCCCTGGCTATCGCTTTAGCTGCATGATTGGTGTAAGTATGAATGACATCTTTGAGTGGATACTCCTTTAAATAATTATTCACAATAGGAAGAATACTGCTTTTTACCCACTCAATACCCAGAGATTTTGGGCCTGTTTCAGAATAATAAGCCAGGCTTTCCAGTTCCTCAAGAAGATTCGGGATGTCTTTCCCCGAGGAAGCTAAATTGCCGTTTTCATCGTAATCAAGGCCGACCAGGGATGCAAGATAGTTAAGGACTGTATTAAGTGCACAAATGTCATATGCGCGGATAGTTTCCCCTTGATCTTTTTTAGAAAGATTTGCAAACCCACCCAAATTGACACATGCATTATAATTTGAAAAAAGTAACTTATCTCCTATCGGCACAAGAGGAGCTCCCTGCCCACCTTTGCTTACGTCTAAACTTCTAAAATCATATACTGTGTCTACACCTGTTTTTAATGCAACTTGGTGCCCATTACCAATTTGAATAGTATATCCTTTATCAGGCTTATGGTGGACAGTATGGCCATGGCTGCCAATCAGGTCTGGCGTTACCTCTGTATTTTGGAGAAATGAAAGGATCACTTGTGAAAGGTACAGTCCATATTTATAGTCAAGAGTCAACAATTCAGACCAATTCAAATTTATTGCATTGGCCAGATCATTTCGCCACTTTTCATTATAAGGAATCGTCTCTGTTTTGATAATTCTATATTTCCAGGAGTTGCTTTCATAAATAAACTCACTCAAACATAAATCTAATCCGTCCAGTGAAGTTCCGGACATCAAACCAAGTGAAAAATAAGATTGTTCAGAGTGCTCAGACATGTGCTCAGTAATGTTAATTTTTTATAAATCTATCCCATCAGGACTAAATGGAATAAAATAGAATGTAATTTTTTTTTGATACTCGGATAAAACAGGACATCTTTGTAGGCTCTTAACCTAAATTTAAAAGAGGTAAGGATTTCATGAAGTTATTTTTCAACAGATTTACTATAGTACTGATCTTTGCAATTTGCTTTTGTCAAAGCAGTTTTGCTCAGACAATGAATTCACCCTATACATCATATGGAGTTGGCGAAGTTTTAGATAATTCGCTAAGCCATAATCAGTCAATGGGAGGTGTAGGGATTGGATTGCCAAGTTTTTTGCATTTAAATAATGTGAATCCGGCCTGGTTACCATTTAACAAATTATCTACTTTTGAAGCTGCACTATCAGGAGAGAGGCGGACAATTGAATCCTCTGAGGGATCAACCTCTCCTATTAACGGGTCGGTTCGATATTTGACCTTCGGAGTTCCATTAAAACTAAATTATTGGAATTTATCTGTCGGCTTAAGTCCATACAGCGTAGTGAACTACGATTTTTTAGCTACCGGAGATATTCCTAATGAACCGGGAGTTAATTTAAACAGGCTTTCAGATGGAGAAGGAGGAATTGGTAAAGCTTTCCTTGCACAGGGATTTCAATATAAAAGTATATACTTCGGATTTCGATTTAATTATTATTTCGGATCTACTACCCGAACAACCGGTCAATTCGTCGGTAGTGAGGATAATGTCATTTCCAGATATATTATTGAGATATCAGATAGAAGAAATGTATCTGATTTCAATTTTGATTTCGGGCTGGGCTATAATTATGAACTAGATAAAAATTCATTTTTAAATGCAGGAGTTACATTCCGTCCTGAAGCAAAAATGAGCACTAAATATCTTTCTACATTTAGAAGACAGACTCTGACAGGAGGAACAGTTGATGCTGATACAATTTTTGACGGAAGTGGTAAGCAAACTCTTCCTCAGCAATTTGGATTTGGATTTGGATATCGAAAGCTCAAATCCGGTTACAATCATTGGTCGGTAGGTTTTGATGCTGTTTTTGAAGAGTGGAGTGCCTATAATAATAATGAAGGGCAGGAAAATTTAAGAAATAGTAGTAAATTTGCTATTGGTGCTTCTTATACGCCGGATGCTGCCAATGTAGAAAGTTACCTGAAAAGAATAACTTACCGCTTAGGTACCTTTTACAAAGAAACGCCATATAACCTTAATAATCAAGGGCTTGACGAGTTTGGCATGAATCTTGGATTACATTTGCCAGTGAAGAATGCTTCGGTTGTAAATATCGTCTTTGGTTATGGAAGCAGAGGAAGCTTAAGTAGCAATTTGTTAAAAGAACAATATTTTTCAATAACTATAGGAGCAACATTCAATGGTAAACGGTGGGAGAGATCACCGTGGTATAATTAAACTGTATGCATTATGAGAAAGAATGTTTTATTGTTGGTCATGACTTTGATAAGTGCAGTAACTTTCGCTCAGGAAGTTGACTGTAATGAGTGGAATTGGCCTCAGAACAAACAGCAAGCGTTAGAAAAAAATGCGCTTTATTCAGACTACTTACGAGCTGATGATTACAAAAACGCGAAAGCACCATTATTTTGGTTGCTGAAGAACGTACCTAGTTTACACTATTCTATTTATGCCAATGGTGTGAAATTGTATGACAATCTTGTAAGTAATCCTGACGACGCATCGAAAGTTGATGTTTATAAGGATTCTGTTATGCTTCTTTACGATAAGCGAATGGAGCTTTGTGGTAAGACTGCAGACCTTATGAATAGAAAAATGTACGATGCTTATAATTACTATAAAAATGAGCAGGATAAGTACGAGTATTTATTCGAAGGATACCAGGATCTTTATTCTTTTGCAGATAATGAAATTTATAATGCCAACCTGACATTCTACATGGATGCAACAAGAAGGTATTATTTGACTCATAAGGATGAAATGTCTCCTGAAGAAGTAATTGCTGTTTTTGATGACATCCAAGGTGTTATCGATGCCAAAAAAGAAGCAGGTGAGGACATGTCTAAACCAGAGGAATATGTTTTCAAATTATTTGTTGCCACTATCGATATTGATTGTGACATGATCGAAAACACTTTCGGTGATAAATTCAGAGCGAATCCAGACAATATTGAGCTTGCAGAAAATATCTTTAAGTTAGGTTTCAAATTTGACTGTTTCGATTCAGACCTGGTAGCTGATGCAGCAAGGACAATCATGGATGAAAATCCACAGCCTGGTTTAGCAAATCTTTTAGGTACAAGATGTCTTCAAAAAGGAGATTATGACTGTGCAGAAGATTATTTCAAGCGTGGTTTAGAAATGACTGATGATAACCTTAAAAAAGGAGAAATCTATCTGAAGCTTGCTAGAATGAATGCACGAAAAGGAGCTAAATCATCAGCGAGAAATTACGCGATGCAAGCAGTTTCTGCCGATGCAAGCCTGGCATCTGAAGCTTACACTTTCATAGGCGACCTTTACTATGGTAGCTACGAAAGTTGTAAACAAGGTAAGTCAAGAGTTTATGATCGTCTTGTTTTCATAGCAGCGTACGAGATGTACCAAAAAGCAGGTAACAGAGGCGGAATGTCTAAGGCAAAAGAACAGTTTCCTTCTAAAGAAGAGTTGTTCGTTGAAGGTAGCAAGAAAGGAGATTCTAAAAAAGTTAACTGCTGGATTAACAAAACAGTTACTTTAAGAACCAGAGATTAACAAAATCTAATATATTTAAAAGCGGTCTGTGAACTCCACAGATCGCTTTTTTATTTTAATTCATTTGTATCTCTTAAATTTGTAAAATGAAAGGGGATTTAATAAAATATTTTCTTCCAATAATATTGTTATTTGTCATAGCTTCATGCGATGACATGGAAGAAAAGAGCAATAAACTCAGGCAGCAATACAATGGCCCCCAGGCTGAAATAGACAGCATGTATACTGTCTATTCTGATTCCGGGCGGATTATTTTTACTATCAGAGCGAGTAAACAAGTGGATTATTTTAATGGGGATCGCGATTTTCCGGGTCCACTATTTATTGAGTTTTACGATGAAGAATCTGAAGGAGACGTAACTTCAACACTTTCGGCAAACCAAGGTAAATTTAATAATGAAAGTAAGCTTTAT
The DNA here is from genome assembly GCF_005166025.1 of Mangrovivirga cuniculi. Taxonomy (NCBI): domain Bacteria; kingdom Pseudomonadati; phylum Bacteroidota; class Cytophagia; order Cytophagales; family Mangrovivirgaceae; genus Mangrovivirga; species Mangrovivirga cuniculi. The sequence goes on along the minus strand of NZ_CP028923.1, from coordinate 317,939 downwards.
ACTGTGAGCGGTGATGTAGTTGTGACCAATATCGAAAAAGATGAACAGCTAAAAACGGAAGAGTTAAACTGGCTCCCTGGAAGTGATTCGATATACACAGATAAATTCGTAACGATCAAAACAGCTTCCGAATTACTGTATGGTGAAGGGTTATCCAGTAATCAGAACTTTACTAAATATAGAATCTTACGTCCTACCGGTGAATTTGATTATGATGAATAAGAAACAAGGAAACCCTGATAAACGAAACAATAAAAGCAGTGATACATTAGCAACTATACTGATGTTTTTAGCTATCGGAATGTTCCTGATAGGGCTTTTTGAAGCATTTACTACAGGCTTTATCGGAAGTTACTGGCTATTTATGGTGTCTTTTGGATTAATATTATGGAGTCGGTACAGGCGAAAAAAGACTGAAAGCTGATTTTGTTTATTAAACTTCAGCGATTATAGTTCGGCCTCCCTTAGTTTTTTCTCCAATATCAACTTTTATTTCAGCATCTAATGGAAGGTAAATATCCACCCTTGATCCAAATTTGATAAACCCGAATTCTTCTCCCTGATCTACTTTATCTCCTTCTTTCACATACCATTTTATTCTCCTTGCCATTGCACCCGCAACCTGTCTGAAAACAACTTCCAGCCCGGTTTCCATTTTAACAGCTATTGTAGTTCTTTCGTTTTCAAGGCTTGATTTTGGGTGCCATGCAACAAGATATTTACCAGGGTGATATTTAAAGTAGCTGATAATTCCGGAAACAGGATTTCTGTTAACATGAACATTAATAGGAGACATGAATATCGATATTTGTTTTCTTTTGTCTTTTAAATATTCTTCTTCAATAGTATCCTCAATCACAACTACCTTTCCATCTGCCGGAGCAATGATATGTTTTGGATTGGTGTTAACATTAAATTTAGGATTCCTGAAAAATTGTAATACCAATAAAAAAATTATTATTGATGCAGAAATAGATAGTGGTAAGGCATATTCAGATTCACCTGCGAAATAATATACAAGTAAGTTGATGCCTGTTAAAATCAATAGCATTGCTATCAATAAAACTCTTCCTTCTTTATGAATGGTCATTTGATGTTGGTTAAACTTTGTACAAAAATAATCGAATAGTTCTAAGCAAAAAAAAAGTGCGGATAAAACCGCACTTTTTTTATTATAAATTTTATCGATTAAAAACCTCCACGATACTTATACGTTTTAGCTACTTTGTCAATAGCCAAAATATAAGCAGCGATCCTTAGTGGAACATTATATTCTTTAGAGGTTTTGTATACTCTGTCAAAAGCATCCTTCATTATTCTGTCAGATCTACGGTTAACTCTTTCCGCAGTCCACTTGTAGCCAAGTCGGTTTTGCACCCACTCGAAATAAGATACGGTTACTCCTCCTGCATTAGCAAGAATATCAGGAGCTACCATGATGCCTTTTTCATTGATTATCGCATCAGCTTTTGCAGAAGTCGGGCCGTTAGCACCTTCTACAATTAACTTAGCTTTTACCTTTTCTACATTCTGAACAGTAATAACATCTTCCTTTGCAGCAGGTACAAGAACATCTACATCGAGATATAAAATATCGTCTCCAGGAATGTGATCTGCATTTTTATATCCTTCAAGTGTTCCGTTATTCATATTACGGTATTCGATACATTCGTCGATATCTAAACCGTTTTTGTTAACATATGCTCCTGAAAGATCACTTACAGCAATTACTTTAACTCCTCTTTCAGTTAATAACTTGGCAGCCCAGGAACCAACGTTACCGAATCCCTGAATAGCACAGGTAGCTTGTGAAGGAATTAATCCCACTTTACCCATGGCTGAAAGAGCAGATACCATAACTCCACGACCAGTAGCTTCGGTTCTACCTAAAGAACCACCTAAAACTAAAGGCTTTCCGGTTACGACTGCATTTACTGTCATACCCTGAATTTTGGAGTATTCATCCATTAACCAGGCCATTTCTCTTGGTCCGGTACCCATATCTGGTGCAGGAATGTCTCTGTCAGGACCAAATATTTCAGCCATCTGAGCAGTGAATGCACGAGTTAATCGTTCGATCTCCCCTGCAGACATAGATCTTGGGTCACATTTAATGCCTCCTTTAGCACCACCGTAAGGAATATCCACTACGGCACATTTCCATGTCATCCATGCAGCCAAAGCTTTGACCTCATCAATGGTCACATCCATATCATACCTGACACCACCTTTTGAAGGACCAAGGATATTTGAATGCACAACTCTGTGTCCTTCAAACACCTTGATGGAACCATCATCCATGGTGATCGGTAATGAAACCGTAACCTGTTTTGCCGGTGACTTTAATACGTTGTAAACTTCTTCGTCTAGTCCCAGTGCATCTGCCGCTATGTTAAATCGCGACATCATCGACTCGAAAGGATTTTCCTTGTCCTTAATTGGAGCCGGTTCGATGTATCCCATAGGAAAAAAAATTATTGTTTTGCAATCGTTTTAAATGACTATGCGACAAAATTACTCTTTTTTTTATATTTCCTAACTGCTTTTAAATTATTCTTAAAAAAGCAGCGATAAAAGGGGCTGAAAGTAATAATCCGTCAAACCTGTCAAGGAAGCCTCCATGGCCTGGAAGAATAGTTCCGGAGTCTTTAATCTCCATACTCCTTTTTAATAAGGATTCGATTAAATCTCCGTAAGTACCTGCAATAACTACTATAGCAGACATTACAAGCCACTCCCAATGGCGAAGGTCTGTAAAGTATTCGCCTAAAACAAATGCTACTATTAACGTAGTCAATGTTCCTCCGATACTTCCCTCCCATGATTTTTTTGGCGACACCCTTTCGAATAATTTTGTCTTTCCAAATTTTGTTCCTGCAAAATACGCCCCGGAGTCATTAGCCCAGTGCATAATTAAAATACCTAAGATGATCTGCCAGCTATAATTGCCGTCTCTGATCACTCCCAGGTTTAACAACGCAAATGGCAGTCCTACATAGAGAACTCCTAGAAACGTAAATGCTATATTAGTGAACGGTTTTTTTTCTCCTTTTTTATAAAGTTTGATAAAAAATATCATGCTTCCCAATGGCACAACCATAAAAAATATGGTTGAAGAAACTATGTTCATGCCTACCAAAAAGCTTGAAGTAAATAAAAATAAACCTATAAAAGTTCCGAATGATTTTAATGGAATATAACCATCAAGCCCTACGAGCTTATAAAATTCTAGCATTGAGAACATGCATATAAAGAAAAACACAAGAAAAAATGTGTAGGGAGAATAAATTATAGCTGCTATCAATCCAATCCCACCGATTAAAGCAACAATCACTCGTTGAGTCAGGTTGCTATATTTATTTAGAATTTGGGTCATGTTCAAAGTTTAATAATTATTATCGATGGTCCTGTTGACAGATTTCAGTATATATCCACCAAAATACATAGTGAAATATGAGTCTGCAATCTATTATTCAGTTTTTGATAAGTAAAATCTTTCTCTGAAATATTTAAGCAGGGCTGCAAGGACGACAAAAGATATTATCACAGCTACCCATGGGGCTGATTTTGTTTCTGCAATATTTGCCTCAGTAATTTCCTGTTGATATAAATAGACCATTATTAAAGTAAAGCCGTTATTAACAAGGTGCGCAACCACCGGAACCCATAATGTGCCACTCCAATAATATAGATACCCGAATAAAAGTCCGAGTAAAAAGCGGGGAAAAAATCCGTAAAACTGTAAATGTATTGCTGAAAATATAAAAGCAGCAATAAAGATTCCTACATGGGGGTTTCCAAATAGTCTGCTCAACTGATTTTGCATTAATCCCCTGAAAACGATTTCTTCTCCAATGGCTGCCAGTACAGCGATAACTATAAATGCAAGTAAGAATTCACTAAATGAGTCGAACGTTGTCAGCAGAGTTGTCATATCTGCCAGTTCATTTTCTTTTTGTCTTGCCCAGTTTTCAAATCCTTCCAGGAAAGCAGGGAATTCTACATTTTGATTCCATTCAATTATTATAGAATCAACGATCATAAAAACTATTACTATTACTCCTGTCAGCAAGAGTGCCAAAGGGAGGTTTATATCAAATTTCCAGTAGGATCTAAGTTTTTTCTTTTCAAAAAACCGGATAAAAAACCATGGAGCGATCACAAAAGCTCCTAAGGCTGCTCCTGCCTGAATAAGCATGAGAATAGTTTTGGGCGTATCGCTGAGATCACCGGCTATGATGCCCTCCATGATAGTTTGGGCATCAATACTAGCAATAATAGAATAAATACCTACCAGAATTATTCCAATGATAGGGCCGATTAACAGCATTCCTGCTATAACAAAACAAAGCAATGTAAAAAAATCAAAAAAGTACTTCAGTGGAGAAATAACCTTATTGTCAGTATTTTCGTTTTCCAGATAATTCATAATCGCGTAAATTTACGGCAAAAATTTAAAATACCTTGATAAAGATAGGATCATTAGAATTAGAGGGCTTTCCTCTATTATTAGCCCCAATGGAAGACGTTAGTGACCCGCCATTTCGAGCAGTTTGTAAAGAAAATGGTGCAGATGTCATGTATACGGAATTTATTTCTTCTGAAGGATTAATTCGGGATGCTGCTAAAAGTGTCGAAAAGCTGGATATTTATGATTACGAAAGGCCAATAGGTATTCAGATTTTCGGTGATAAGATAGAATCGATGAGAGAGGCTGCAGCAATCGCTGAGGAAGCAGACCCGGATATTATTGATATTAATTATGGCTGTCCTGTAAAAAAGGTGGCTTGTAAAGGAGCCGGGGCTGGCATTTTACTGGATATTCCAAAAATGCAGTCCATGACAGAGGAAATTGTCAAGCGTGTTAATAAACCTGTTACAGTAAAAACCCGGCTGGGATGGGATGAAAATTCAATTAAGATCGTTGAGGTTGCAAAACGGCTTCAGGACGTAGGTATTCAGGCTCTTTCCATTCATGGACGTACAAGAAAGCAGATGTACAAAGGTGTTGCTGATTGGTCACATATCGCAGAGGTTAAAAACCATCCGGATATTCACATCCCTATTTTTGGAAACGGTGATATTGATTCGCCTCAAAAGGCATTAGAATACAAGAATAAATACGGGGTTGATGGTGTTATGATCGGTCGGGCAGCCATTGGCTACCCTTGGATTTTCAATGAAATAAAACACTTCATGAAAACAGGTGAGCTTCTCGACCCTCCTTCGCTAGAAGAACGGGTCAGGATCACGAAACAACATCTTGAATTTTCCCTTGAATGGAAAGGAGATAAAAAGGGACTTTTTGAGATGAGAAGACACTATACTAATTATTTCAGGGGAATCCCCAACTTCAAACCTTTCCGACAATTACTTGTTGAATCTAACGATCCTCAAGAAGTATTTAAGACCCTGGATCGAATCGCTGAGGAGTTTGCCGATGCAGTTCCGATAGTTTGATTTTTTTATGAAGGAAGATCAATTACCAACCGGGCCACTGCCCTGGATTTTACTTTTAGTGCTCACATTGATTTGGGGTAGTTCATTTATTCTGATCAAGAAAGCTCTGTTGGGTTTTAATGCTCCCCAGGTAGGAGCGTTGAGGGTTATTTCTGCCGGAGTCGTTCTGATTCCTGTAGCGATCTATCACCTGAGAAAAATTAAGCCAAAGGATTATTTGCCCTTGTTCATTCCAGGATTTTCCGGAACATTATTACCTGCTTTCTTTTTTGCTATTGCTCAAACAAGTCTTTCTAGTGGTGTTACCGGTGTTTTGAATGCATTAACTCCCATGTTTACTCTTCTGATCGGGGTGTTGTTCTGGAAGAAAAAAGCCTTGCGCTCTCAGATGGTTGGTCTTTTAATCGGTTTTATTGGGAGTGCGTTTTTGATTATTGCCGGAGAATCAGGAGAGATTTCATTAAATAGCTATGCTTTCTTCGTGATGGCTGCTACATTTTGTTACGGTATCAATCTGAACTTTATAAAAGTAAGATTATATCATCTGCACCCAATAGCAATTACTTCTGTTTCTTTAGTGTTTGTTCTTCCGATTGCATTAATATATTTCTTTTCCGAGGCAGGCGTTGTTGATTATATCCTCAGTAATGAACAGGCGCAGTGGTCATTGCTCGCTGTTTCAGTATTAGGGGTTGTTGGTACAGCTATCGCTTTGATGATCTTTAATACATTGGTTCAACTTACCTCCCCGGTTTTTACCTCCACAGTAACCTATTTTATCCCCATAGTTGCCATAATTTGGGGACTATGGGATGGAGAAAATTTGTATTTAATGCATTACATAGGAATGGTTGGAATCCTGGCTGGTGTTTACCTGGTTAATAAAAAGCCCAAAATAGGTTAAGGCTTCCTGGCAGAGACTATCCTTTCTTTTCCGTGAATATCCTGGATAACTTTAACCAGGTTGAACCCCTTGTTAAATAACATTGTTTCAACCTGTGAGCCTAGTGCTTCATTAATCTCAAAATATAAAAAACCATCTGGTTTAAGCATTTCCAATGCGTGATCAGCTATGTTTTTATAAAAGATCAACGGGTCATCGTCGGAGACAAAGAGTGCTTCCCCAGGCTCATAGTCTAATACATTTGATTTCATATCCTGTTTTTCCGATTCCCGGATATATGGTGGATTAGAAACGATGATGTCTAATTCCGGTAGTTCAATTTTGTCTTTAAGAATGTCAGCAACCATAAAACCTACGTCCGCTTTATTTATCATTCCATTCATCAATGCAAGCCGAATAATATCTTCGCTGTAATCTATACCATAAACTTCTGCTTCTTTTAATTCCAGAGCCAGGGTAATCGGTATGCATCCTGTTCCGGTGCCAAAATCAGCAATTAGCAAGTTCTTTTTTTCACGGTGTTCTTTAATAATGAGATCAACCAGTTCTTCAGTTTCTCCACGGGGAATTAAAACTCTCGGATCAACCTTAAATGTTCGTCCATAAAACCAGGCACGTTCAAATATATATTGAACAGGTTCTTGCTGTTTTACCCGGTGATAAATTTTATTGAGTCGAGTTTGTTTTTCAGCACTGAAGTCCACCTCCTTACCCATCATAACATCTATTCGCTCCAGGCCGAAAAGATATTCGAGAATAAAAAAAGTATATGATTGAGCTTCCTGAATATCGATAAATCCGGATAGCTTTTTGTTTATCTGATCGTATAATTCCTTTGAACTTGTTAATGCCATTGTTCAAAAATACGTCAATTAGTTATACTTTTACAGTATGAGTTCGGCAGAGGACAAAAAATACATGCAAAGAGCTATTCAATTAGCAGAATATGGGAGAGGCTACGTTAGCCCTAATCCGTTAGTTGGATGTGTCCTGGTAAAAGATGGCCGGATTATCGGGGAAGGCTGGCATCGAAGGCATGGTGAAAATCATGCTGAGGTCAATGCTATTGAATCAGTTTCCGATAAATCACAAATTAAAGGGTGTACAGCTTACGTTACTCTTGAGCCTTGTGCACACTATGGTAACACACCTCCCTGTGCCAATAGATTGGTTGAAGAAAAAGTACAGAAAGTAATAATCGGCCATCGCGATCCAAATCCTAAAGTTAATGGAGGAGGAATCAAGATCTTAAAAGATGCCGGTATTGCAGTTGAAGTTGGATTGCTGGAAGAAGAATGCCGGTATCAAAACCGTGTCTTTTTGACTAATATGGAGCTTGAGCGACCTTTTATTGTGCTCAAATGGGCTCAGACAAGCGATGGTTTTGTCGCAAGGAAAAATTTTGATTCTAAATGGATAAGCAATTCACTTTCGAGGCAGCAGGTTCATAAATTAAGAGCTGAGATCGATGGTATTTTGGTTGGGTATAATACTATTTATTATGACAATCCGGAATTAACCACGAGAGACTGGCCTGGAAAGAATCCGGTTAGAGTTATCCTGGATCCGAGAAATGAATTGACAGACAGAAAGCTTAATATCTACAATAAGAAAGCCAGAACTATAATATTTAATTCTGCCGAAAATTCTGATAATGATAATATTCAAAAGATCAAATTAGTGGATTTTGATCCTTCTTTTGTACTGGAAAAGCTATATGAAGAAGGAGTGAGGTCTGTTTTGGTCGAAGGCGGGAGTATTACTCTGGGCAGGTGGATTAACACAGGGGAATGGGACGAAGCCCAGGTCTTTGTTTCGCCCACCACATTTGATAATGGAATTCCGGCACCAATTATAACCGGGCAGGGAAAACTTAAAAAAGAGAAACAAATTGAAGATGATATCGTTCAAATTTGGATAAACAATTAATTATGGCAGAAACACTTTTAATTCCAGACCAGGCGACAAAGGAAGATATTTACCAATCTATAAAGCCTCAGATTCAGGCGTTGATTAGTGGAGAAACGGATAAAGTAGCTAATCAAGCCAATGTAGCTGCCGCTTTAAAAGAAGCGTTCGACTTTTTTTGGGTGGGATTTTATATGGTGAAAGAGGATGAGTTGGTGTTGGGACCCTTTCAAGGGCCAATAGCCTGTACCAGAATTAAAAGGGGTAAGGGTGTTTGTGGTAAAGCGTGGGATCAGGCTGAAACAATGTTGGTTCCTGATGTCGATGCTTTCCCCGGGCATATTGCCTGCAGTAGTGCTTCCAAATCTGAAATTGTCGTACCTGTGATAGCTGAAGGTCGGGTAAAAGGTGTTTTAGATATTGATAGCAAAGAAATTAATGACTTCGATGAGGTTGATAGGAAGCACCTTGAGGAACTAATGCAGTTGATCGCAGAGAATCTTTAATCAACAGGAAAAGAAATTTCATCAACACCGGTATTATTGTTTCGAGGATCAAAGAGGCTATAGTAAATAGTATAGAAGCCTTTTTGATCTGGTTTCCAATTTCCTGTAAAGGAATTTTTTTCCTTTCCTGGTTTCAGATCTACTTTTTTCAAAAGTTTTCCTTCCAGGTAAATTAATGCCTTAGCTCTCATTTTATTTGCATTCCAGAAACCTCCGGGTGTGATTGGACATCCGCAAAGCATTACCGAATGCATTTTTAGAGTGTATGAACCATCGTCATTTTTCTCAGGTTCTTTAGCAGTAATTGCAAAGCCATCTATTTCTAAAATCAGCCCTTCCTCCGATAAATCCTGACCGGGAATAATCCAGTATTCTTCTGTTGCACTAATTCTGTCATCAGGGTCTAAAGAAAGTGGTCCATTGACAGAGACGGTTATTTTTTGAGGATGAGTCAGGGTCAATTGAGTAGTAAAGTCAGCGCTCTCAGGTGTTGCTTTTTGTTGATACCTGCCTATTGAATCAGCAATTATTTTTGATGTATTTCCAGTAGCCCCATCGATTTTACCGCTAGCCATAACTTCGCCGGTAGAACTGTTTTTTATAATCACATTCATTCCACCCATTCCCGTGCCAATGAATTTTGCGTCCTTAGCAAGGACTCTGATTTTTACTGTAGTAGGTGTTTGTGCAAAACAAAATGTAGTAAGTAAAAATAAGAATGTATATAATGCTAACTTCTTCATAATTCCTGGGTTTGACCTGAATCCTCTGAAGTTAACTGTTTTTCATATAATTCGAAATAAGGTCCCCTGTTATTCATTAGTTCATCGTGAGTTCCTTTTTCAACAATTCTTCCTTCATCCAATACAATGATGTGATCAGCAAGCTTGGCAGAAGAAACCCTGTGAGATATGATGACTGAGGTTTTTCCCTTCATGATTTCCTGTAAGCTATTTAGGATAGCATTTTCAGTCTTAGTGTCAACTGCAGAAAGTGAATCATCCAGAATCAGAATTTTCGGATTTCTTACTATTGCCCTGGCAAGAGAAACCCGTTGTTTTTGTCCGCCACTCAGAGTAATTCCCCTTTCGCCTAAAACAGTTTCGAACTGATTAGGGAAGTCGATAATGTTATAATACACGTCGGCATCTTTGGCTGCCTGGTGAATTTGCTCGTCAGTGAGGTTTTGGGTTCCAAAAGCGATATTATTTTTAATCGAATCACTGAAAAGAAAAACATCCTGAGGAACGTAACCCAAAGAACTTCTCAGTCGCTCAACTTTTATATCTCTAATTGGAATATCATCGATCCGAACCTGTCCCTCATTTGCATCATACATTCGACTTATCAGGTTAGCTAAAGTGGATTTGCCCGAACCTGTAGTGCCGATTACAGCTAATGACTTTCCTTTATCGATCTCAAATGAAATATCTTTTAGAGCAGTAATGCCTGAGTCAGGATATTTAAAAGTTACATTTTCAAAGGTGATTTTTCCTTTTAAATTCTTATCGATATTTTTTTCAGAGATGATTTCATTTTTGGTGTTCAGGAATTCATTTATTCTTCCCTGTGATGCTTCGGCTCGTTGAATAATACTTGTAATCCAGCCTAGTGAAGTTACCGGCCAGGTTAGCATGTTCACATAAATAATAAACTCAGCAATGTTACCAACTGTAATATTTCCAAGAATCACCTCGTTACCCCCGATGTATACTGTCAAAATCACACTAAGACCGATCAACCCCATAATTAGAGGGAGGAAAAGTGCATTAACGAAGACAAGACGTAGATTTTTATGTTTATAATTATTGCTTTCTTTAGTAAAATTTTTGGCCGAGTCTTCTTCTCTTACAAAAGATTTTATCACCCGGATACCCGAAAAGGCTTCCTGAACGAATGTACTCAGACCTGATAATGATCGTTGAATCTCTTCCGATCTTTTATTGATAATATTATTTACATAATAAATACTGATCGATAAAATCGGCAAAGGGATCAGAGCATATAATGTAAGTTTTGGGTTAATTGAGATCATGTATGGAATAACCATCAGGAATAAGGTAACGAGGTTTAATCCGTACATTATTGCTGGTCCAAGATACATTCTAACGCGGCTGACGTCCTCTGAAATTCTTGCCATCAGGTCACCGGTATTGTTTTTTCTGTAAAAACCCAGTGGTAATTCCTGGTAATGGTTATAAATCTCATTTTTAAGATCAAACTCAATATACCGTGACATGACAATGATCGTTTGTCTGACCAGGAAAAGAAAGATACCTCGCCCTACAGCCATTAGAATAATAAGGATAACAAACCATGCAATGTGCCCGAAGATCTGATCGAGTAAATTATCCTGAAGACCTGTCCCCTCCATGAGATGGTAAGGTTTCAGCGTTCCGGTAACATAATCTATTGCATGCCTGACAATAGGAGCAGGAGCAATAACAAAAATGTTACTTATGATGACGAACAGCAATCCGAGCAGGATTAAATGTTTGTATTTATAAAGATATTTATTGAGGTGCTTAAGTTCTTTCACAATAAGTAAAACGCTTGAATTTACATTATGTTCCAAATTCAAAGTTAAGATAAGGTAAGTTTTTCCGGGCACATGTCAGGAAAAAATGCAAACCAATCAGTTAATAGCAGGTCATTTCATATAAATCGAGTATTTTTGCAATATTTTGTAATTAAAAACAGTAAACAACAACTTATTAATACCCAAAGTAATGCAAGAATTAAAAGATTTAGATCAGGCTAAAGCGGTTGCCGGTTCAGACGGAGCGGCGATATTTAGTCAGATGACCGAAATGGAGCACGAGCAAGTTGTCTTTTGTTATGATGAGCCAACAGGTTTAAAAGCAATTATCGGAGTTCATAACACAGTTTTAGGTCCTGCCCTGGGAGGAACCAGAATGTGGAATTATGCCAACGATAGTGAAGCTCTTACTGATGTTTTGAGGCTTTCAAGAGGAATGACTTTTAAAAATGCACTTGCGGGATTGAATATTGGTGGAGGAAAAGCTGTGATCATCGGAGATCCCAAAAAGCTTAAGAACGAAGCATTTTTAAGAAGATTTGGCCGTTTTGTCGAAAGTCTGAATGGTAAATATGTGACCGCAGAGGATGTAAGTATGAATACATCTGATATGGTCCACATTGGCGTTGAAACAAAACATGTTACCGGATTGCCAGAATACATGGGAGGAATGGGAGATCCTTCACCTGTAACGGCTTACGGAACCTATGCGGGAATGAAGGCTGCCGCAAAAAGAGTGTATGGCAAAGATGAGCTGGAAGGCAAAAAGGTGCTTGTTCAAGGTGTTGGAAATGTCGGTGAATATCTTGTAAATCACCTGACAAAAGAAAATGCCAAAGTATATATTTCAGATATTAATCAGGACAGACTGGACCATGTGAACAAGCAGTACGGAGCTGAGATTGTAGATCCGAAAGATGTTTATTCATTTGATATGGATATTTATGCTCCTTGTGCTCTTGGGGCAACATTAAACGATGATACGATTCCTCAGTTGAAGTGCCAGATTGTGGCCGGCGCTGCAAATAATCAGCTAAAAGATGAGAAAAAGCACGGAGCAGAACTTATTGATCGTGGTATCGTATATGCTCCTGACTTCCTGATAAATGCAGGAGGAGTGATCAATGTCTACATGGAATACGCGAAAATGGGTACTTCAAAAATGGCATATGAGCAATCTGATAAGATATATGATACATTACTTGAAGCACTTGACAGAGCTGAAAAAGAAAAGATCACTCCACAAGAGGCAGCAATGAAAATGGCTCTTGACAGAATTGAGAAAATAGGAAAGGTAAAACTTTCGTACTAATATAGAATCGAGTAAGAAATTTAATAATACGTTCTTTAATTACTGATATGATCAATAGACGAATTCTTCGGATAAAAGCAATGCAAAGTATATTCGCATTTCTTCAAAGCAAGAATGCTAATAAGGAGTTGGCAAGAAACCTGGTACACGATGCTTTTCTTCCAGACCTCAATGCAAACGAGGTTCAGGATAAGGAAGAACTCAAGGAGAAAAGAAAAAAGGCGCTGTCCCAATTCGATCAGCTTTTTGAAAATGGCGAAGAATTCGTCTATGATTCATCACTTGAAGAAAAAATAAATACCGAGGTTGAAAAGGCATTAATAGAATATGATGCCCAAAATGAAAAAGATCGAGTGCATCTGAAGCGCAGAATGGTAATCGAAGCGGAAGAAATATATAACCATTATTTACTTGCACTTAAATTATTAACCGACCTTTCAGATCCTTCTTTTAACAGGTATTTAAAAAAGGGAAAAGATGACAACTTTATTCAAAATGATGTCATTAGCTTATTAAGAAATTCTGAAAGCTTTGAGAATGCCTTATTAAGGAAAAAGGTCGATACCTCAGAAATGAGATCAGAAGTAGAGTCCTGGTTTAAAAACTTAATTAAGGATTCTGATGAATATAAGGAATACGCTTCAGGGGAGGGTGATTTTGAATCTGATAAGATCTTTACACAATACCTGATAAAAAATATTATATTTAAAAACCAGGCGGTAATGGATTTCTTCGAACAGGAAGATATTCACTGGGCTGAAGATAAGAATATTGTTAAAAGTCTTGCTCTAAAAACAATCAAAGAATCTGAGGAAGATTCTGTGGAATTGAGAGAATTATCTTATAATTGGGAAGACGATAAAATATTTTTCGAGGATACCTACGATTATTTACTTGAAAACGAAGAAGAATATGAAGAGATTATCTCGGAAAAAACAAAGAACTGGGATGTTGAAAGACTGGCAACAACAGATAAAATAATTTTGATGCTGGCAGTTTCTGAAATGATTAATTTTCCAAATATCCCGGTAAAGGTTACCATAAATGAGTTTATAGAAATATCAAAGAAATACAGTACCCCTAAAAGCCGTCAGTTTGTTAACGGAGTATTAGATGTAATAGCTAATGATCTGAAGACTGCCGGGAAGATTAAGAAGAGCGGAAGGGGACTTTTAGACAATAAATAGTAATACCATGAAATCAAACAATTTATTAGCTTTTTTAACCGGCATGGCTTCCGGTGCTCTTATAGGAATTTTATTCGCCCCGGATAAAGGCAGTAACACCAGGGATAAGGTTACTTACCAGCTCGACAGATACAAGCAAATATTAGAAGAGCTGATAGATGACCTTGTAGAAGGAAAGGTGGAACATGCTAACCAGGCAAAAACAGATGGAGAAAAGGTAGTTTCAGACGCTAAAAATAAAGCTGAGCAACTACTTGATGACGTAGATGAATTATTAGGACAATTGAAGAAAAAATAAATTAAGAGAGATGAAAAAGATTAGCTTATTTGCTTTGGTCGCTTTCGTTTTAGCGAGCTGTACAAATGAAAAATTAGAGAAAAGAGTTGAGGACCTTGAAAACAGGGTTGCACAACTAGAGCAAAACGGTACGCTTAGCAGACCGGTTTCAAATACAGTGCCTACTGCGAATACTAACACTCCTACAGTAGATCCAAATGCCCCTGCTCCGGAATTTGATTTCGATAGCAAAACGTATGAGTTTGGAAATATTACAGAAGGAGATGTTGTTGAGCACGTTTTCAAATTTAAGAATACAGGTGATTCTGAGCTTGTAATTGGGAATGTTCAGGCTTCTTGTGGATGTACAACTCCAAAGTGGACTAAAGATCCTGTACCAGTTGGTGGAGAGGGTGAAATTCACGTGAGATTTGATAGTAAGAACAAAGTGGGTACACAAAACAAGTCAGTAACTATCACTGCTAACACTAACCCTGCAAGAACTGTTCTTTATATCAAAGGAAATGTTGCAAAGGGTAGTGGAAAGAGTTCTATTTTAAAATAAACCTATAAATTAACTGATTAATTAATGCTTAATTTAATTTTATTACAGGCTGCTGATGGAAGTGGCTATTCGCAGATTATATTTTTTGTTGCGATCATAGTTATATTTTACTTCTTTATGATCCGTCCTCAGCAGAAAAAGCAAAAGGAGACTAAAAAATTTATCAGTGAATTAAAAAAAGGAGATAAAGTAGTTACTATCGGAGGACTTCACGGAAAGATCTTTGATCTGCCAAGCGATGACACTGTGATCGTTGAAGTAGAAAGAGGATTTAAACTAACTTTTGAGAGATCTGCAATATCTCTGGAGAACTCAAAAAGGCTTAATGAAGGCACAAAAAAAGATAAATAAACCGAATGAATGACTTCTTTCGAAGTATTAAAAGTTTTTTAAAAACTATATCAAGAAGTAACACAAAAGTAATGGCGCTCTGTATTTTGGGCGCCACTACTTTTTGGTTTTTTAATGCCTTAAATAAAGCAGACTACGAAGCTACAGTAAACTACCCTGTTGAATTAAAGTACAAGAATGATAGCACAGTTGTAGTTGGTGAATTACCTAATAACATTTCCCTTCAAGTAAATGGAGGTGGATGGGATCTTCTAAGGACTACTCTTGGAATAAATAAAGAGCCTATCCAAATTCCTATCCAGAATCCTACAGAACAAAAGTTTATACTAACAAGCTCCGTTCGGGATATCATCGCTGATGAGTTTACCAATCTGAGAATATTGAGAATTCTTACAGATACTCTGGCTTTTGATATTCAAAGCTTCAAAGAAAAGAGAGTGTATCTCGACCTTGATTCAACAGAAATTCAGTTTAAGCCTTTATTTTATTTTGGAGATAGTATTTTATTAAATGCCCGGTATTTGAAATATTCTGGCCCGGAAAGCATGATTGATAGTATTCCTGACACTATACAACTCTCATTAAATAATGAAGAACCGCTTGATGAAGACCATGAAGAAGTAATTGAACCTCCCTACACTTCTGAACTGGTTATAGCATCTCCTCAAGAGATTAATGTAGCTGTAAGAGTAAAAAAAGCTAATCAAATCCAAAAAATGGTGCCTTTTCAGCTTGAAAACTTTCCCGAAGAGTTTTCTCCATCTAAGGAAAAGGTTGCAGTAACTTACTATTTTTTAAAAGACCGAACAGGTATGGACAGTAGTGATATCGTAATTAAACTAAACTATGACAGCCTTACATCGGATTCGACTATTATTCCAAAAATAATAGACTATCCTCAAATGATGAAAATCCTTTCTTACGATTCCAGCGAAATAGAAATAGTTAAAAATGAAAAACCCTAAGCTTATAGGAGTAACAGGAGGAATTGGCGCAGGAAAAAGTACTGTCTGCAAGATTTTTTCAACACTTGGTGTTCCGGTGTATGATGCCGATTCACGAGCGAAGTCTTTATTACACACGGACATGGAACTGAAGCACAAGATAATTGAAGCTTTTGGAGAAGAGTCGTATAATGAAGATGGTATGCCCAACAGGGCTTACCTTGCAGGTCAGGTTTTCTCAGATGAGGGAAAAACTAAAAGGATCAATTCACTTGTGCACCCTGCTGTTGGTAGGGATTTTAAAAACTGGGTCGATCAAAATAATGATCATAAATACCTGATAAAGGAAGCTGCATTACTTTTTGAGGCCGGAAGCTATAAGTCGCTAGATTATGTTATTCATGTCAGTGTTCCAAAAAATGAAAGGTTGAACAGGGTATTAATTCGTGATCCGGAAAGATCTAAGGAGCAGGTTTTGGATATTATGGATAGACAATGGGGTGAAGGCAAGAAAAAAAAGTTAGCAGATTTGGTCGTCTATAACGATAATAAAAATAGCATTTTGCAACCTGTAATTAACTTACACGATCAACTAACCCTGGGTAAGGAGATCTGATCAGTGTAAAACTTCATCCGCTTTTCTTTAAAATCAAGCGGAATGATTTTATCTATTCGATCTGTTTTTGGATTGTAAAAGACCTCCACATAAGAATTGCTTAACAGGTATAAATTTACCTTATGCTTATAATACCGAATTGAGACAATAAACTCTCCCTCAAGATACAGGCACTTGATCTTTTCATCTCTTGGAAGTTGCATAAAAGTATTCAGGCTAATCATACTACACCAATCAATTTCAGCACATTTATATCAAACCATAAGTATAAAAAGATACTATATAATGCTGACAAACCGACGGTTATAGCAAAGAATATTCCCAGGAATTTACTTTTAAAAACTTTTTTAGTATTGCGGATATATGACTTTGAAAACTTTTCTGCCAGGTGCTTAATAAAATGATACGCAGGATAATAAATCAAAACCATCGCAGACATGATTATTAGAGTGGAAATGTATGGGCTATTAAAATCCTTATAGCCATGAATTGCTTTTTTTAGTACTTCGGCACACAAAACTGCCAATAGAATAGTGAAAATAATCGCTGAGTATTTTGAGATCTTTCTTGTGAGCATAGCGTAATTCGAGGTTGATGAAAAAATCAGATCTGAATTTAAATAACGAAGACAGGAAAACAAAAAAAGCTCTCAGATTCTGAGAGCTTTTTTGGGTGAAAGACCGGATTCGAACCGGCGGCCTCCAGTGCCACAAACTGGCGCTCTAACCAACTGAGCTACAATCACCGTCTAATTGGGCAGCAAATTTAGAAAAGGTAGGATAAACTGCAAAGATTAATTGATTAAATTTTATCAATCAGCCTTAAATTCCATTCTCATGCCCATCTTATCATCAATAACCTTCTCATTCTCATATACTTTGTTTCCTGATACGAAAGTATGAGTTACTTTACTTTTAAACGTGTATCCTTCAAAAGGAGACCAATTACATTTATAAAGTAGAGATTCTTTAGTTACTGGAGTGCTATCTTCCAGATCTACTAATGTCAGGTCTGCATAATAACCTTCCCTGATATAACCTCTTTCTTTAATTCTGAATAATCGCGCAGGACTGTGAGCCATTTTCTCAGCAATATGTTCCAGAGTGATCTTACCTTCCTTGTGCTTATCGATCATTGCAACCAGGGTATGTTGAATCAAAGGCCCACCGCTTGGAGCTTTAGTATATGGATTATCTTTTTCTTCCAGCGTATGTGGGGCATGGTCTGTTGCGATAACATCGATTGTATTATTATTAACAGCCTCCCATATAGCTGCTCTATCAGAAGCCTTTTTTACAGCAGGATTCCACTTGATCAATGTGCCTTTCTCTTCGTAGTCCTCATCAGAAAACCACAGATGATGTATACAG